>CAZHKB010000090.1:0-9491 GCA_964533405.1 uncultured Phycisphaeraceae bacterium
CCACCAGGTCCGCCGCCCGCCCGCCACCCGTCGCCGCCGCCGCCACCGCGTCGGCCTCAACCCGCGCCCACCGATCCGCCGCCACCACCACCAACTCGATTTCCCCTCGCTCGGCCAACGCCAGCACCGCACGCCGCACCGCGTTGTGTTCGGCGTGCGTCGTCACCACCCGCGCGACGCGCCCCCGCATCCGGGCCGCTGTCGCCACCCCCAGAATCCCCATGCCGATCGAGTGCGTCGCCCCGGGCGTCAACACCACACGCCGCGGCTCGCACTGCCCCACGGCCGCCGCCAGCCCGCGCCGCAACTCTTCCGCGAGCCGCTCGCCCTCGCGCGCCCCGGACCCGCCGCCGCGCCGGGCCGAGCCAGCCAGCCCGACCGCCGCGGCCATGGCCTCAGCCACACCGGCCGCCTTGGGCCAGGAGGTCGACGCATGGTCCAGGTAGATCTCCACGTCGAATCCTATTGATGTTCCCGAGCGCCCTGTGTCCGAATCGGGCGTGCGCCTTCAACCGGCCAAGGTCAGCGCTCCTGGCACGTCGGCATGGCTGCTCAGAGCCGCAACCATGCCACTGCTCAGGGACCGAGAACCTCGTCCGCCAGCGCTCGCAATCGCGTGCCCTTCGCCATCTCTGGCAACCGACCTTCGCCTCGGGTATGCTGCGGGGGCGTGGGGAAGTTCGCCGGCCGCGTGCCTTGGCACGCTTGGGATCGGCGTGTCCTCGCCCAGCTCCGAAGGAGAGAGACTGATGATGCTTCATCCCCTCGCTGGCACCCACTCCGCGCGCATGGTTTCGTCCCTGGCCGGGCTGGCGGTCTTGGCTCCGCTCGCCCTCGCGCAGAACACCAACCTGTTCGCCGAGCCGCCCCGTGACATCCCGCAGCGCCCGCACATGGAGCGGTTCGAGATGTTTCCCGGCGTGTCGCTGCCCCCGCAGAGAACGACCCCGGCCTACCAGGGCCACACGGATGCGCACACCATCCGCCAAGTTAACGTCAACGGCGCGGGGCTGAACATCCTGAACGACGCGGCCAACGAGCCCTCGATCGCGATCGACCCCACCGCGCCGTACCGCATGGTTCTGACGTGGAGGCAGTTCGACACCATCGCCAACAACTTCCGCGAGGCCGGCAAGGCCTACTCGCACGACGGCGGACGCACCTGGATCAACAACGGGCCGATCAACCCCAACGCCTATCGCTCCGACCCCGTCACCGAGTGCGACGTGAACGGCAACTTCTACCACCTGGCCCTCTGCGGCTCGGGCGCGGGCTGTTCCTTCACCACCGACCTCTTCAAGTCCACCGACCGCGGCGTCACGTTCCCGACCTCCAACTACTCGATCGGCGGCGACAAGACCTGGCTGCTGATCGACAAGATCCCGGGACAGGGCCAGGGGCACATGTACCAGATCTGGCAGCCGGGCTTCGGACCCTCGCCCAGCCAGACCTTTGCGCGATCCATCAACGGGGGCGTCTCGTTCCAGACCCCCATCGGTGTCAACTCGCGCTTCGGCGTCGTCGCCAACGGGCCGAACCATGAGGTCTACATCTCCAGCACCACGGGCGGGAGTAACGGGTGGGCCATCAGCAAGTCGACCAACGCCTCCAATCCGGGCGTCACCCCGACGTTCACCATGACCAGCCCCAACATGGGGGGGTCGTTCGGACTGTCGGGCGGAAGTGACCCGAATCCGGCCGGCCTGCTGGGTGTGTTCTGGGTGGACACTGATCGCTCGGGCGGGGCGCGCAATGGCTGGGTGTACGCCCTGTGCTCCGTCGATCCGACGGGCACCGACCCGCAGGACGTGATGTTCGTGCGCTCGACCAACGGAGGCTCCTCGTGGTCCACGCCCGTGCGTGTCAACAACGACGTGCAGGGGGCGAATCGCTACCAGTGGATGGGCACCATGTCGGTGGCCCCCAACGGACGCATCGATGTGGTCTGGACCGACACGCGCGAGAGCCTCAACTATCGCCTCGGGAAGGTCTACTACGCCTGGTCCGACGACGGCGGCACAGTCTGGCAGGGCAACACCGCGCTCACCAACCAGTGGGACTCGCACCTGGGCTGGCCCAGCCAGAACAAGATCGGGGATTACTGGGACATGGAGTCGGACCTCGTCGGGGCCAGCCTCGCCTGCGCCACCACCCTTACCGGCGGGCAGGATGCGTACCACATCCGAATCAACGACTGGGACTGCAACAAGAACGGCGTGGGCGATGCGACGGACCTCTCGCTGGGCACCGCCCAGGACTGCAACGCCAACTCGCTCGTGGACTCCTGCGAGATCGCCGCCGGCACGGTGCCCGACGCCAACCTCAACGGCATCCCCGACGCCTGCGAGACCTGCAAGCCCGACCTCACCACGTTCGCGGTGCCGGGCTCGGTGGGATATGGCATCCCCAACGGCACGCTGAACAACGACGACTTCTTCTACTTCCTGTCGCAGTTCGCCGCCGGAAACCTGGCGGTGTGCGACATGACGACGTTCGCGGTGCCGGGCTCGGCTGGGTATGGAGTGCCCAATGGGATCATCAACAACGATGACTTCTTTTACTACCTGAGTCTGTTCGCTGCGGGGTGCTGAGGCCTTCCAAGCCCATGCGTCCGGCGCATGGGCTTGCGGTGGGGACGCAACTCGAGGCGCGGGGCGATCGCACGGTGCGTCACGCCGGCGGTGGGGCGCCCTGGGATTCATCTTTCGGGGGTGGTGTGAGGCGGGTGACCAGGACCTGGTCCACGCGCTGGCGGTCCATGTCCATCACTTCCAGCCTCAGCGTCTGCCAGTCGATCATGTCGCCGCGGTCGGGGACGCGGTCCAGCAGCGCGAGCAGCAGGCCGCCGACGGTGCTGACGTTGCGGAGGGGCTCCATGGCCTCCGGGCCGACGCCCATCTTGACCACGAACTCGTGGAGTGGGTAGGAGCCGTCGATGAGCATGGAGCCATCGGCGCGGGTGACGATGCTGGCGGGGGCCTCCTCGCCCTGGCGAGAGATATCGCCCACGAGGCTGCGCAGAACGTCGTTGAGGGAGATGAGTCCCTCGACCGCGCCGTACTCATCGACGACCAGGGCCAGGTGCATGCGCCGGGCCTGGAAGGCTTCGAGCAGTTTGAGCACGGGCGTGGCCTCGGGCACGAAGAGGGGCTTGCGAGCGACGGAGGTGATGTCGAAGCCCGCGGCTTCGAGCAGGCCGTAGGCGATCAGGTCCTTGATATGGACGACGCCCTCGACTTGGTCCATGCCGCCCCGGCACACGGGATAGTGCGAGTACGGGCTGGTGCCGACCAGCACGCGAACCTCGGCCACCGACCACTCGCGGTCGATCCAGATGACATCGGCCCTCGGGACCATGATGTCGCGGACGCGCAGGTCGCGGACGCGGAACACGCGCTTGAAGAGCTCGTGCTCCTGCGGGTCGAACACGCCGGTGCTGGCGGCCCGGGAGAGCAGCGACTTGACGTCGTCCTCCGAGACCTCGTGGCTGGCGGGGACCTTGACCCGGAGGATGGTGAGCACGCCCTCGGTGGACCAGGTGAGGACCTTGACCGGGGCCGACGCTATCCGCGACATGAGATCGAGCGGGCGCGAGATGAGGCGGGCGACGGATTCCGGGTGGGCCAGCGCGATGCGCTTGGGGACCAGCTCACCAAGCACGAGCGAGAAGTAGGTGATGAGCAGGACGACCAGGACCAGGGCGATGGTGTCCGCGTACGGGGCGATCCAGGGGACCTGCTTGAGGAGGCCTTCGAGGGGGGCGGAGAGGGAGTTCTCGCCGAACGCGCCGGCGAAGATGCCGATCACGGTGATGCCAACCTGGACGGTGGAGAGGAAGCGGGTGGGCTCGCGGGCCAGGACCAGGGCCTTGGCCGCCCCTTTGTCGCCCCGGGAGGCCGACTGGGCCAGGCGCGAGTGGCGTGAGGTCATGACCGCCAGCTCGGACATCGCCAGAACGGCGTTCACGCAGATGAGGACAAGCAGGATGATGACGGCGGCGGCCACGCGGGCATTATGACCGAATCGGGGGTGGGTTGCCGGGTTCAGGGCTGGAGCCGGGTGACCGACCAGTTCGTGGTGACCCGCGGCGGAGGCGAGTCCACGGGGGCGGTGATGGAGGCGGGAGCGAACGTGCGGGACCACAGGGCGCGATCGTGGATGCGGCCTGAGCCGCCGACCCAGAGTTCGACGCGGTCGGCCCAGAGGCGGTAACCACCCCAGTGCGGGGGGCGCGGGATGTTGACCATGGGGCGGTCCGTCGGGGCGGCGTCGATGAGGGGGCGAAGGTCGATGTCGTGGTCGAGGATGGTCTGTGCGACCTGGGAGAGGAGCGTTTCGCGGGAGTCAATAGGGCGGCTCTGGCGGCTGGCCCACGCGCCGATACGGCTCTGCCAGTGGCGCGTGGCGAAGTAGGCGTCGGACTCGCCGGGGGTGGCCCGGCGGACAAGACCTTCGACGCGGACCTGACGCTCCATCGAGTCCCAGTGGAAGACGACCGCGGCGCGAGAGTTGGCGGAGAGGGCGTCGGCCTTGCGGGACTCGTAGTTGGTGAAGAACGTGAGCGAGCCCCCGAGAATGTCGAGGTCCTTGCACAGGACGATGCGGACGGATGGGCGGCCGTCAGGGTCGATGGTGGCCAGGGCCATGGCGTTGGGATTGTCGGTGATGCGATTGGCGGTGGCGTGCGAGAGCCAGCCGCTCAGGCTGGAGAAGGGCTCGGCCGGAAGAGGGTCGGGCAGGCCGCCGGCGGTGGAATAGATGGCGTCGAGCGGGGTGCTCATTGGGGGAGGGTAGAGGTGCGGGACGCGGAAGTGGCGAACTGGCGAAGTGCCAACGAAGAGTTGCCTGAGCTTGCGCTCAGGGTTCTCCCGTGCGCTCCATGACGATCTCTTCCATCCAAGACTCGACGCCGTCCTGGTACCAGGTCCAGTGGGACGTGACGTGGGCGTCGTCGAGGAAGCGGATGATGACCTTGTCCATGTGGCCCTGGTCGCGGGTGTCGAGGTTGGTGGCGTCGAGGAACTCGAAGGTCGCGGCGGAGGTCGCCTCATCCCACGCCGTGCAGACCAGGCGCGGCTGGTTCCGGGCGACGCAGTAGTGCGTCAGCATGAGTCGGTCGTTGTCCATGTGGACCATGGTGTACATCTGCTCGCCTGGGTGGGCGTCGAAGGAGCGTTCGACCACGACGGAGCCGCCGGCGACGGTCTGGTACGCGATGCGCTCCTCCCAGCCCTTGGTGCTGCGGCCGATCCACTCGCCGTCCATGGAAGCGAAGCGGTCAAAGACGGCTTGGGCTTGGTCAGGCGTGAGGGCCGAGGATTCGCCCGGGGCGTTCTTGCGCCCGCCGGAGATGCTGCCGCCAGCGGGGGTGGTGGAGGCGGGGACGAGGGCCGCACCCGTGGTGGGTGCAGTCGCGGCGTGGGCACCGGCCAGTGTGAAGACGAGGTGCTGGCGAGCGGTGTCGTCGAACCTCACGGTGATAGTCAGTTGGCCGGGGGTGGAGGCGTCGTACTCGCACGCGGCCAGATCGCACGACCCGGCGGTGTCCTGGAAGGTGGCGATGGAGGGGGTGTGGGAGTCGGGGTCGGCGGAGACGAGCCTGGCGAGGTGGAGCGTCGCGGGCTTGGCCTGTTCTTCCCAGGCGTTGCCCTGGGCGTCCTGGTGGCGGAGGCGAAGGACAAGGGTGTCATCCTCTTCGGTGATGGTGAGCATTTCGAAGACGCGGGACGCGCCGTCGGCACCGACCCAGCGGAACATGCCGATCATGTTGTTGCCAGCGGGGGCCGACCAGACTTCCTGCGTGAAGTCCTGAGCTCCGTTGCGTGCGGGGCGATGGGCGGACCAGTCGCCGGCCAGAAAGGCCACCTGCTCGATGCCAACGGGGGCGGGCGCCGCCTTGACTGGCTGCGCGGCGAGCAGCGCGCAGCACGGTGGGGTCGGTTGGGCGGTGGCCGAGTTGAGGGCGAGGCTACAGCAGAGAGTTCCCACGCTCACGAGGATCAGTTCGCGCATCTGAAGTCCCTTCGCCGTTGATGGCGGTTGGCCGCCAGCCGGGCATATTCTAGCGGATCAGTTCGACGCTTGATAGGGCCGATGGGGTTTAGAGCAATCCAGGGCTAGCCGGGCGAGCCAGGCGATGACCCCGGAACTAGCGTTCTGAGTCCGATAACGTGAGCGAACGCAATGCCTCAGGTGTAAGCACTTGGATTTTACTTGATCTGGGGGGGATGATCGGAGACAATGGTGTTGGGTTCAGGAGGAGAACGGCTGCGGGGGCATGTGGTGCCCCGTCGTGTGGTTGCCTGCTGCTGGGAGGAGATCGCCATGAAGCATGTGTTGATGGCTATGTGTGGTTTGGCCGTCGTTTCTTCTGCGCAGGCGCAGTTGGTGTCGAACTTCGAGGCTCCGACGTACGCCGGTTCGGCCAACGGGACGGCGCTGACTAACGGATTCGGTCTGGGCGGGCAGGACGGTTGGTACAACCCGGTGAACGGCTCGAACGACGGGAACGTCCACACCTACGCGGGCAACTCGCTGGGCCTGGTCACGAATCCGACGGGCGATGCCCAGTTCGCCGCGGTGCGGAACACCGGAGCGACGGGGTTCGGGCGGGCCCAGCACGCGGTGAACTTCTCGAACGGTGTGTACACGGCGGCGTTTGATATCGGCGTGGACCGGATCGGCGGCGTGCTTCCCGCGCTGAACAACATCGGCAGCTTCTCGCTCCAGCCCTCGGCGACCAGTCGCTTCTGGCAGACGCTGTACACCTGGGACAATCTGGCGACGGGCAACGCGTTCGATGCCAACTACCAGTTCCATAACGCGGCGGGCGCGCTGCAGACGGCGACGCTTCCGGGGACGGCGTGGGATGCGCTGAACCTGAACACCTGGTACCGCCAGAGCACGACGTGGGACTTCGGGACCAACCGGATCCTGTCGGTCTCGATCGACAACCTGCACGATGCGGCGGGTCCGACGGTGGTGGATGTCTCGGGCCTGGGGTGGTATCTGGCGGGCGGGGCGGCCCCGACGCAGGCGCTGCCGACGGACATCCGGTTCTTCGCGGGCGGCGGAACGAACAACACGCATGTGGTGGGGTTTGACAACCTGTCGATCGTGCCGGCACCGGCGTCGATCGCGCTGCTCGGGATGGGCGGGCTGCTGGCGGGTCGCCGGCGGCGTGCGTGAGGATGGTCGCGTGGTGGAGATGTGATGCATGAGTGCAACCCCCGGATGGCCGGGGGTTGTTTGTTCTGTGCGGTCCCGCAGGAGTGTTGGGGCGTTCTGGGAGGCGTCGGAACGGGGCGCGGCCGGAGGCGCCCCACCCTTGGGGGCACTGGGGCGCTATTCACGCGGTGGGCGGTTCGTACGGTGCCCGACTGCTCGCGCAGTCGGTTGTGTTCGAGTTAGGCTTGAACCGGGCTGGGCGGGCCATAGGCTATGGGTGGGGCGGACTGGGAGACTACCATGTTGAACTCGCGTGGTTGTGGCGTGGCTTGCGCGGCGCTGGTTGGAGCACTGGCGGGCGTGGCGTGTGCGCAGCCGCGGGTTGGGATGGTGGCGGCGGCCAGCAACACGGCCAATCCGCTGACCAACACGCGGTTCACCGACCCGCGTGACAAGCTGAGCACTTTCTCGGCCGGGTGCTGAGGGAGCGACGCGGGCTGATCGCGCGACCCTCCGGTCCTCAGCGAGGAGAGAGCAGAGCAGACGGGGCCTGTTCCTTCTTTGGCTCGGGGTTGCGGTGCGCGGGTGTAGCAGGTCATCGCGCTTGCGTGAAACGTCGGAGTCGGTGCGTGTTGGCGGGCTGTTGGCGCGGGCGGGGTCCTTGCCGACTGGCGCACGAGGTCGAAGTTGCGCGTGGTGGCCCCTTCGTGCATTGCCGTCGCGCGCTGGAATCCCCCAATCATGGGGATTGTCGGGCGTTGGCGCCGCGGGGGCGCGCGTGCGGTTTGGGGGGTTCATTTGCGCACCACCCCGCTGGAAACGGCGGAAACGGGGGTCTCTGGCGTCGGCGAGTGGTGCCAAGTGAAATTGTGGTCACGCTGGGCGGCTTCGGGGGTGCGGAGGGATGAAGGACCTGTAATGTACGACGAGTTGGGCGCCCGACGGGGCGTCGCGTTGGGTTCTTCTCGGGGGAGAGCGGCGACGGCCGCGCGGAGTACGACAACATGTTGAAGGTGCGCCTCTTTGTCGTGGCGGGCGCGGTGGTTCTCGGCGTGGTCGCCGGGACGGCCGTGGCTCAGCCGCGTGTGGCGATCGTGGCGTCGGCGGGCAACACGTTCAATCCGCAAGCGGATGCGCGCTTCACGGATCCGCGTGACAAGCTGATGGGAACGGGGCTGTTCAGCGAGGTGGCGATCTTCTCGACGACGGCGTTCCAGCAGGGCGGGTCGCTGAAGCTGGCGGACATCGAGGGATACGACGCGGTGCTGACCTGGAGCGACCAGAGCCACGAGGACTCGTTCGCGCTGGGCGACCTGCTGGCTGAGTATGTGGATCAGGGCGGCGGCGTCGTGGTCGCGGTGTTCAACAACACGAGCGCACACGTCGACCGATACCTCGAGGGTCGCTGGCAGAACGGCGGGCCGGGCGGCGGGTACATCGCGGTGCCGCAGAACGGCGGGTTCGTGCAGGGGACGTGGGCAGGGATTGGGACGCGGTACCAGCCGTCGCACCCGATCTTTGCGGGCGTGGACGAGTTCTGGACGGGGATTGGCGCCGGCCCGCCGCCGTTCGGCGGGTTCAGGCCCTCGCAGACGGGGTTGACCCCGGGGTCGACACGCCTGGCGGACTGGACGGACGGCAAGACGCTGGTGGCATTGGCGCCCAACCCGCGGGTCGTCGAACTGGGTTTCCAGCCGGTGTCGAACGCGGTGAGCCCCGGGTACTGGGATGCGACGACCGACGGGGCGCGTCTGATCGCCAATGCGCTGCTGTGGGCGGGGCGGGAGTTCCCGGCGTGCGAGCCCGACCTGACGGCCGGGGCGGTTCCGGGGACGCCGGGGTATGGGACACCCAACGGCCTCCTGAACAACGACGACTTCTTTTACTACCTGACCCAGTACGGGGGGGGGAATCTTTCGGTCGCGGACGTGACGACGGGCGCGATTCCGGGCCAGCCGGGGTATGGCGTGCCAAATGGCGTTCTGAATACCGACGACTTCTTCTACTATCTGAACATCTTCGCCGCCGGGTGTTGAGGAAGTGACGGAGCGACGGAGTGATCGATTGTGGTCCGTGGATGTCCTGAGTGCTGAGTGATGCCGGGGAGCGGGCTGAGCCCGCTCCCCGGTTTGTCTTTGGTCGAGGGCCGCGGATCGGGCAAGGCCGATCGACCAAGGCGCGAATCACCCGCGGGGCCGCTGAGCGGTGGCCGACTCTTGCGTCGACGGTTCTGTTGCGACAGGGGTACCTGAGTGCCTATTGATGGGCATGAAGAACGAAGTGATGATGACCGGGGTGCTGCTGGCGGCGGGGCGGGGCAGGCG
>CAZHKB010000091.1:0-9481 GCA_964533405.1 uncultured Phycisphaeraceae bacterium
CGGCGCGGGGGCACCAGGCGCACGATGATGATGGCGACGACTTCGACCCGGCCCAGGCGTATGCGGACCCGGACGCGGCGCCGGACCCGAAGGCCGACGAACGGGACAACCTGCCGCCGGTGGAGCACCTGCCGCTGAACCCCGAAACGTTCGCGACCAACATGACGTTCGACCAGCTCGGGCTGCATCCGGCGATCGCGCGGGGCGTGGCGGACCTGGGGTTCCGGCATCCGACGCACATCCAGGCGACGCTGATCCCGATCTTCCTGAACGGGCGCGACATCCTGGGGCAGGCCAAGACCGGCACGGGCAAGACGGCGGCGTTCGCGCTGCCATTGCTGCACATGGTCGAGCGCGGCGTGTGGGGGCAGGCGCTGATCCTGGCCCCGACGCGCGAGCTGGCGATCCAGATCCACTCGGAGTTCGTGAAGCTGGGCAAGCACATGCCGGTGCGGGCGGTGCCGATCTATGGCGGCCAGCCGATCCGGACACAGGCGCTCAAGCTCGAGAAGGGGTGCGAGATCATCGTCGGCACGCCCGGACGCCTGATGGACATGATCGAGCGGCGCCTGATCGACCCCAAGGCCGTGCGGTTCGCGGTGCTCGACGAGGTCGATCGGATGCTCGACATCGGATTCCGCGAGGATATCCGGCGCATCCTGAAGATGACCTCGAGCGACCGCCAGACGGTGATGGTGTCGGCGACGATCCGGTCGGACATCGAGGACCTGGCGCGGCGCTACATGCGCGATCCCGAGAAGCTGGTGACGACCGCGGGCGCGCTGACGGTTGACCTGGTGGCCCAGCACTACCTGAGCGTCGAGCCCTGGGACAAGCGGCGCCTGCTGCACCACCTGCTCACGCACGAGGAGCCCGCGCTCACGCTGATCTTCTGCCGCCTCAAGAAGACGGTGGACGATCTGGCGTATCACCTGAACAAGCACGGGATCGAGGCGCACGCGATGCACGGGGACATGAGCCAGTCCAAGCGCAACTCGACGATGCGGCAGCTGCGGGCGGGCGACCTGGCGGTGCTCATCGCCAGCGATCTTGCGAGCCGCGGCATCGACGTCGAGGGCATCACCCATGTGATCAACTACGACCTGCCCGAGGACCCGGACCTGTATGTGCACCGGATCGGGCGCACGGCCCGGGCCGGGCGCGACGGGGTGGCGTGGGCGTTTGTGACCCCTCGTCAGGGCAAGCTGCTGTCGCAGATCGAGGACCTGATCAACGCGCAGATCCCGAAGATGGACTACCCCGACTTCGAGGCCTCGCCCCGCCCCGAGGGGTTCCGCGAGGAGGCGATGGGCGGGCGGCCCGTGTACGAGGTGCAGAACGTGGGCGAGAAGCCGCGGAATCGGTACGCGGAGATCGAGCGGCCCGACCTGCCCAAGGCCAAGGAGACGGCCGTGGACATGGCCAAGTTCCCGGGCGGGATCGTGCCGACCAAGATGCCGCCGAACCGGATGCGGGGGAAGATGAAGTCGGGGCGGTAATCGGCGCCCCGTGCGTGGGCACCCGAGGGTTCCGGTGTTTCAACGGTGAGCGCGTGGCGAAATGAGGCGGGCGGCGCGAGCCCCCGCACCAAGGCGCCGTTGCGCCCAGACTCGTTGCCACGAACCTTCCGGCGCAGGCGAAGCCTCGATCGAGGAGCAACGCGACGACCGTTCGGCGGTTCGCGCACCCCGCCTCGTGGCGACCAGGCTCGCACGCGTCAACTCGCGTGTTCACGCACGCGGCTCGGTTTTCTTCATGATGAACAGGTAGTTGAACCCGCGGAGGAAGAAGTTCTGTTCTTCGGCGGCCTTGTGCCAGTTGCCGCGGGCGAGTTTCTGGTTGTGGCGGACCACGGCGATGATGTCGATGGGCTCGAAGTAATCGCGCAGGATCGAGAAGAGCTCGAAGCCGATGGGCATGAACTGGCCGCCGCCCGCGCCCGGCTCGCCGCGGCGTTTCTTCCAGGAGTCCGAGACGTAGAGGGCGAGGTAGCGCCGGTTCTTCAGGACGCGGTGGCACTCGGCGATGACCTCTTCCATGGCGTCGTAGTACTCGGCTCCGGTGCGTTCGGGCGTGGCGGGGTCGTCGCGGTCGTCATCGCCCGCTGAGTTCAGGCGGGCGGTGTGGTCCGCGCGGTCGGTGGCTCCACCCGACTCGTCGTGGCGAGCGCTTGGACCTGAATCGGCCGGCTCCTCGCCGGCGTCGAGTTTGCCGATGCAGCGAGGGTCGTCGGAGTAGTCGATGTGGGTTGAGTAGGGCGGATCGATGAAGACGAAGTCAGCGGTCGAGTCCTCAATCGGCAGTTCGCGGGCGTCGGCGTGCTGGATGTCGGGGCGGCGTGGGGCGAGGTCGAAGCCCAGGCCGCGGCGGCTCAGGTCCTTGCACACGTCGAGCGTCGTGCCCGAGCCGCACATGGGATCGAGGATCAGGTCGTTGTCGCGCGTGTAGCGGGTGAGCACCTGCCAGATGACCCATGACGGCGTGGCACCGGTGTAGTTGGGGTCGCCTTGGAGCGGTGCGTTGGCGGATTCATAGTGCTGGCTTGGGTACTCCCAGAGGGTTGTGGTGAAAACCCGCAACGGCGGCTTCTTGAAGCGTCCGCCGTCGGATGCGCGGCGTTGGTCGTGGCTCATGCGGCGGCTCCAACATGGACTCGCGACCGCACGCCCGGGAGGGGGGAAGGGGATGTACCACAGAGGCGCAGAGCGCACAGAGGAGGGCAGGGGAAGAGCCTTCGCGCGCTGAAGCGGAGTACTGGAACGGTGGCAACGTGACGCGAGGAGGAACCGGCGGCGCGCCGGTCCCCCGGGCGGTTCCCAAACTTCGCCAGGTTGCCACTTCGCCACTCTGCCACTTCCGCTGCCTTTCTCTGGTCTGTCCGTGCCCGCTGCGCCTCTGTGGTGATTCGCTGTCTTCATTTGAGCGCGTCGGTGATGGCCGCGATGATCTGGCGCTTGGCCTCCTCGACGCCGACTTTGAGTCGGGCGCCAGCGGCCTGCTTGTGCCCGCCGCCGCCGAATGTGCGGCAGATCTCGTTGACGTCGACCAGTGCCGCGCCGGGCTTGCTGCGAAGGCTGATCTTGGTGATCGGGCCCGCGCCGCCCTCTGGGGGAGCCTCGGTGATGAGTGCGGCCACGCGGACGGACTCGACGGTCTGGGCGAGGTCGAGAAAGCCGCCGGTCTCTCCCGGACTGGCCCGGCACTCCTCGATGTCGCGCATGTAGATGGTCATGATCGAGGCCTGATTGGCAGCGAAGTACTCCATGGAGGACAACGCGCGGGCCAGGATCTTGAGGCGCGACGGCAGCTCGCGCTGCTCGATGAGCGTGTACAGCGCGGGCCCGTCCACGCCCGCTTCGAGCAGGTCGGCGGCCAGTCGATGCACGGCGGCATCCGTGCTGGCGTGCTTGAACCATCCCGTGTCGGTGGCGATGCCCAGGTAGAGGGGCGTGGCGACCTCGACGGGAAGTTGGGCGGGGCCGGTGACGCCCAGCAGTCGCACGCACAGGTCGGCGACGGGTTGGCAGGCGGCGGCGGCTGAGGTCTGAATGATTCGGCGCGTCGCGATGTCCGCGTCGCCGTGGCGGTGGTGGTCGATGATGAGGGTGCGCTCGGCGCGGCCTTCGAGTATCGGCTTGGCGAACTCGACCTGCGACCACGAGCCTGTGTCGGCGACGATGATCGCGTCGGGGTCGCCCCACTCGCCGTCCCGCGGGGGAAGGCTCTCCTGCTCGATCCATCGGACCTTGGTGTCGCCGATGACCTCGCCGGCCCAGCGGGGCTTGGGCCCGTGATAGAGCGGACGGACCATGAGGCTGCCAGCGGGAGCGTTCATGGTGGACAGGCGCAGGGCGCGGGCGAGGGCCAGGGTCGTGCCAGCGGCGTCGCCGTCGATCTTGGTGTGGGTGATGATGAGGACTTTGCGTTTGTCGCGGAGGAAGTCGGCGGCCTGGTCGGGGGTCAGGGTGGAGTGCCAGGTGTTGGCAGGGGCCGTCCCCGTGGGGGTCATGGACATGTGGCGGCCTCCTTGCCATTGGTGCGTTCGTTTGGGTGGCGTGCTTGCTGACTTGCGCAAGCATGGCTGGACGTGGGTTCGCCCGCGATCGCGGAAGGCGCGGTGCTGACTACCGCGAATCCAGCCGCGCCGATCGCCGGCTCCGGCAGCGTGCCAAACCGCGCGACCGCCTCGCGGGCACGGGCGCAATCGCGTTCGATCTGATCGACGAGCGCTGGAACGCCGTCGAATCGGGATTGATCGCGGAGGTAGGCGATGAGGTCGAGGCTGATCCGCCAGCCGTACTCGGGGAGGCCGGCGATGGCGGGCGAGCCGGGCGTTCGCGGGACGTCGAGCAGGAACGCTTCCAAGGTCCGCGCGGCGGGCGTGCCGGACGCGGTGAACTGCGGCTTGGTGCCGACGCTGACGGCGGCGATGAAGGGACCGATCGCACGTCCTGCGGCGTCGAAGGCGGTCGCGCAGCCTGCGTAGACGCCGTCCGCAGGAAGCATGGACTCGGCGGCGACGTTGGCGGTGGGATAACCCAGCGTGCGGCCCCGGCGGTCGCCGCGGACGACGACACCCTGGATCGCATACGGAGCGCCCAGGACGCGGGCCGCGTCGGCGACGCGCCCGCCCTCGATCAGCCGGCGGGCGATCGTGCTGGAAGCGGTGACGATGCTCTGGTCGCCCAGCGCGACCTCGACGGCGTCGACCACATGAATGGCGAACTGCTCGGCCTCGGGGCGCTCGCGCCCGCGCGTGCGGAGCAGGGCGATGTCGCCCGCGCGCTTGTGGCCGAAACGGAAGTCCGCGCCCTCGACAAACGCGACCGGGTTGTGACGGATCACGAGGCTCGTGATGAAGTCAGCCGGCGACATTTCCAGCAGGGCGGGGGTTGGTTGGAGGCGAACAATCTCGTGGGCCCCGACATTGCTCAGCAGCGCGTCACGCCGGGCATAGGTCGTCAGTCGGGCCGGCTCGGAACCGGGGCGAAGCACGCTGGCGGGATGGGGGTCGAAGACCAGCGCAACAACGCGCGTGGGCTGGCCGGTGCGATCCTGGTGCAGGACGGCGAGGCAGCGTGCGGCTTCGACCAGCGCTCGGTGTCCGAGGTGGACGCCGTCGAAACTGCCGATCGTGATGACGCTGCGGCCAGAGGGGGGCATCGACCAACAATAGCCGAATCGGGCGGGCTGTTCAGTCGTACACTTCTCGCCCGCGCCCCACCGGGCCGATCGGGCCGCCCGACTCCCCGCTGCATACCCCCGAGGACCCTCATGGCCCTGTTCTCGCGCAAGTCCGCCGTCAAGCCCCGACCGACGACCGTGGTTGTTGATGCGCCGACCGGCGGGGCCGGATCGGTCTCGACGGAGGCCCGGGTCCTGGCGCTCGGCTCCGAGATGCTGGACCGGGCCCGAAAGCACTCGTCGGGCATCCTCTCGAGCAAGTTCTACTCCGAGAAGCTCATGGAGTGGTCCATGAAGGACCAGGACTTCAAGGTCCAGATGTTCCGGTTCGTCGATGCATTCCCGGTGCTGACCACGCCCGAGATGATCCACGACCACCTGACCGACTACCTGACCCAGCCGGGCGTGAAGGTTCCCGCCGCGCTGGAACTGGGGCTCAAGGCCGGCGGCGTGGCCAAGGGGCTGATGGCGTCGACGATCTCCGGACAGATCAAGGGGATGGCGAGCAAGTTCATCGCGGGCACGGACGCGGCCAGCGCGCTGCCCGGCCTGAAGGACTTATGGAAAGACGGCATCGCGTTCAGCGTCGATCTGCTGGGCGAGGCCTGCGTCTCGGTCGAGGAGGCCGACGCGTACGCGACCAAATACCGCGATCTCATCACCAACTTGCCGCAGCAGGTGGCGGGGTGGGCGACCAGCGAGCGGCTCGAGCGCGATCAGCTCGGTGGCATCCCGCGTACAAACGTCTCGATCAAAATCTCCAGTCTCTCGGCCCGGTGCGACCCCATCGACACCGAGGGGTCGATCCGCGAACTGATGAGGGCGATCGTGCCGCTGCTGGAGGCAGCCAGCGACCGCGGCGTGCTGATCAACTTCGACATGGAACAGGCGTCGATGAAGGACCTGACGCTCGAGCTGTTCATGCGATGCTGCGAGGCGGTCGACTTCCAGGCCGGGCTGGCGATGCAGGCGTATCTCAAGTCCGGGCCGGACGACGCGAGGCGGCTGGCGGAGTGGGCCACGCGGACGGGCCGCGTCGTCACCGTGCGCCTCGTGAAGGGCGCGTACTGGGACTTCGAGACCATTCACGCCGAGGCCCAGGGCTGGCCCTGCCCGGTGTGGTCCGAGAAGTGGATGACCGACAAATGCTTCGAGGACATGACGGACATCCTGCTGGACTCGGCGGCAGGTGAGCCGGCTGTCCGAGCCGGACCCGCTACCCCGGCTACCGACTCCTCGAACTCCAAGGGCACGGATCGGCACCCAACCACAACCGAGCCTGGGAGAAGCGCTGGAGGGTCCGGCTCGGAGAGCCGGCCCACCTTGGGGCCCACCAAGCTCTCCCCCGGTCAAGGCGGAATCAAGCTCGCGCTCGGCTCGCACAACGTCCGCTCGATCGCGTACGCGCTCACGGGGCTCGAGCGCCGGAACCTGCCCAAGGCCGCCATCGAACTCCAGATGCTGCACGGCATGGCGGACCAACTCAAGCACGCCGCCGCCGAGATGGGGCTGCGCGTCCGCGAGTATGTGCCCGTGGGCCAGATGATCCCGGGCATGGCGTATCTGGTGCGGCGACTGCTGGAGAACACCTCCAACGAGTCGTGGCTGAGGGCCGGGTTCCTGGACAACGCGGACCCCGCGACGCTGCTGCGGGCGCCGGGGCCCAATGGGGCGTCTGCGGCGACAGCGGGGGTGAATGGAACGATGGGCCAGAACGGAGCGGGCGTCGGGCACGCCGGCTCCGCTCACGCCAGCTCTGCGCCCGCCGCAGTGTCCCACCGTGCCAAGCCGGACCTCTCCACGATCGGCCCCGAGCGGCACCAGATGTCGCCCGCCGTGTCGGGCGTGGGGGACTCGCGCCCGTTCTTCAACGAGCCGCTGCGGGACTTTTCGAAGCGGGCGGTGCGCGAGGCGTTCGCGTCGGCGGTCGCGGGGGCGAGCGTGCCATCGGTGCCAAGCGACAAGCCGGTGGGCGAGGCCGATGCCATGGTGGCGCGGGCCCATGCCGCGTTCCCGATGTGGCGAGATGCGGACCCGCTGGTGCGTTGCCGGGTGCTGACGCTCGCGGCCGACGAGATGCGTCGCCGTCGGGATGAACTCTCCGGAATCATCATCAAGGAAAACGCCAAGGGCTGGCGCGACGCCGACGCCGATGTGGCCGAGGCGATCGACTTCTGCGAGTACTACGCGCGGTTCGCGCCGCAGTTGTTCCGCCGCCAGCGCATCGGGCGGTTCATCGGCGAACTCGACCAGACGGTGTACAAGCCGCGCGGCGTGGCGGTGGTCATCAGCCCTTGGAACTTCCCGCTGGCTATCGCGGCGGGCATGACGGTGGCGGCCCTGGTCACGGGCAACACCTGCATCCTGAAGCCGGCGGAGCAGACGGCGGGCATCGCCAAGGTCCTGTGCGAAATCGTTCAGCGAGCCTTGAACAAGGCCGCGTCGGAGCCGACGGTCTCGCCCGCGCTCCGGCACGCGATGGGCACCGAGGTGCTGCAGTTCTGCCCCGCGCCGGGGGAGACCACCGGGGCGTATCTGGTGCGGCATCCCAAGGTCTCGCTCATCGCGTTCACCGGCTCGCGCGACGTCGGCTTGGACATTCTAAACGCCGCCGCCCCGCGCTCGCCGTTCGGTGGCGGCACGGGCTTGCAGCCTGTGCTTCCCTTCCATCTCAAGCACGTCGTGTGCGAGATGGGCGGAAAGAACGCGATCATCATCGACTCGTCGGCGGATCTGGACGAGGCCGTACTCGCGGTGCGTCAGTCCGCGTTCGGCTACCAGGGCCAGAAGTGCTCGGCCTGTTCCCGCGTCATCGTCGTCGATCCCGAAGGTCCGCGCGGCAAGCACATCACGACTTTCACCCACCGCTTCGTCGAGGCGACGCGGGCGCTGGTGATCGGCGACCCCACGAAGCCCGGCACCGATGTCGGCCCCGTCATCGAGGAGGCGGCCGCCGACAAGATCAGGTCGTTCATCGAGACCGCCAAGAAGGAAGGCTGCACGCTCGAACTGGCGATGGACCTGCCCGAGTCCCTTGGTGGCACAGGCTTGCACTCGGTGTCGAGTGGCCCAGGCTCGCAGGCTGTGTCGGGCGGCCCAGGCTTGCAGGCTGTGTCGGCGGCCCAGCCGCCGTCGTGGCGATCCCGCTTCGTCGCCCCCACGATCTTCTCCGGCGTGCAGCCCACGCACACCATCTGGCGCGAAGAAATCTTCGGCCCCCTCGTCGCCATCGCCCACGCCGCGACGTTCGACCAGGCCATCGACCTGGCCAACGACCACCCGTACAAGCTCACGGGCGGCGTGTTCACGCGCAAGCCGGCCCACATCGAGCAAGCCAAGGGCCAGTTCCGCGTCGGCAACCTCTACATCAACCGCGGCTGCACCGGCGCCTTGGTGGCCCGCCAGCCGTTCGGCGGCTTCGGCATGTCCGGCGGCGGCACCAAGGCGGGCGGGGCCGATTATCTGCTGCACTTCGTCGAGCCGCGGGCGATCTGTGAGAACACGCTGAGGCGGGGGTTTGCGCCCGAGTTGTAGAGCCAGGCTGTCCCCCGTATTCTGATCAAGTGAATCTCTCGTCTCAACCTCGCCGCATGTCCTCCGCCTCCGCCTTCCTTTCCTGCCTGATCGAGCTCCGCCCGCGCCTGTACCACCTGACCGCCGTGTCAAACGTCGAGGCGATCGTCTCCGGCGGCCTGCTGCACCCCGCGGCCTTCCTGCTGCGCGAGGCGGGCGAGACTCGGGCCATGCGCGAGAAGCGTCCCGATCACACGATGATCGAGGTCGCCGGGCGACGCGTCCACCTGCGCGATCAGGCGCCGCTCCACGCCGGGAACATGACGCTGTCCGACGCCTGGACGCTCGCCGACTTTGTCGCCCATCTCAACGAGCATGTGTTCTTATGGCCCGGCACAATCGCCGGCCCCAGCGACTATGGACGCCGCCACTTCGGGCGATACCAGGGCGAGGCAAACGCCGTGCTCGTGCTCGACACCGCCCGCCTCATCGCCGCCAACACCGATCCCGGCGCGCGCCTCTGCCGATACAACTCCGGTTCGCCGCGATGCAGCGGCGGCAAGCCCTCGCCTCGCGGCAAGCGCACGTTCGTCCCGCCCGGACAGTTCGAGGGCGGCCCCGCGGCGGTCGTCGAAGTCACCTTCCGCGGATCGGTCCGTCTGCACAACGCTCTGGTCGTCGTTTCAACACCCGCCAGGTTTCTGTGAACCCTGGTGCCCGAAGAAGTGGCCCCGGTGGGGGTCGAACCCACACGCCCTCGCGGGCCGCGGATTTTAAGTCCGCT
>CAZHKB010000092.1:0-9438 GCA_964533405.1 uncultured Phycisphaeraceae bacterium
GCGAGCCGGACCTGACCACGACCGCGATCCCCGGCACTCCCGGCTACGGCGAGCCGGACGGGGTGATCAACAACGACGACTTCTTCTATTACCTCGTCGTGTTCAGCGCGGGCTGCTGAACCGGCGGGCAAGCCGTGGCTACCGCCAGCACCCTGGCGGCACGCTGTTCCACCGGGTCGCCGCGGGGCACCGCTGAGCGGGAGCGCTGCTCACAACGGCGCAGCGGCCCGGCGTTGCACCCATGCAACCGCTCGATGCAGGCGGTCCTCCAAAGTGAGAACGCCCGCGGAGCGGCGGGCGTTCTCTTTGGGGTTGATCATGTGGAAGGTCGTCGCGATCGGGGCGCGGGGGTCGGCGCGTTGCCGTATGGCGAGGAGTCCAGGTTGGTGCCGTTGTTCCAGTACACGGTGTTGCTCGAGGGGGCGTGGGCCATGCCCCGGGGCTTGGCCTCGCTCATCGTGCTCGAGTAGATGTTGGTGGCGATCTCGGTGCCAACGTCAATGTCCCAGATGACGCCGGTGCCGCTCTGGTCATTGCCGACCACAAGGCCGGCGTTGGCGACGGTGGCGAGGCAGGCAGCGCCTGCGCCCGCGCGAACGCGAGCGGTCGTGTCTCTCATTCCTCCAAGGCCGGGCTTGCCCGGGCTGTCGAGCGCGGGCGTCAGCCCGAACAAGGTGAAGTCAAAGTTGCGCGAATCGGCTGCCCGGATCAAGGGGATTCTCGGGCAAGGCGCGCCGGGTGGCGGTCAATCCGAACGCGGAGGCGCTGGTCCTGATCGGAAAGCCCGGAGCATCGCTGGTGTGCGGGCCAGACGTGTCAGGTGGCTGACGGCTTGGGTGGCGGCGCCAAAAAAAATCGGGCGGGCCTGGAGGCCCGCCCGGCTTCGCTTGTCAGAGAAGAGGCGTGTTGCGACCCCCCGCGCGCCGATCCGCCGCGAGGGGGTGCCGACGCAATCAGCAACCCGCGGAGAAGATGGACAGGTAGAAGAAGAAGTCGTCGTTGTTGAGCACGCCGTTCGGGATGCCGTAGCCGGGGGAGCCCGGGATGGCGGTTGTGGTCAGATCGGCGACGGCCAGGTTGCCCGCGGCAAACTGCGAGAGATAGTAAAAGAAGTCATCGTTGTTCAGGATACCGTTGGGCACGCCGTAGCCCGGCTGGCCCGGGATCGCGCCCGTGGTCAGGTCGGCACGGCAGGAGACGCCGACGGCGGTGTACACGACGTCGTCAACGCCGATGTAGTCGGAGTTGGAGCCAAGCGGGCCGCCGCCGGTCGGGTTGTACCAGAACGCGAAGCGACCGCTGCCCGAGGCGGCGACGGTGGCGGTGAACTGCGTCCAGGTGCTGGGGTAACCCGTGAGGGTGAGTTGGGGATTGACCTGAACGAGGGAGGTCGTGAAGCTGGCGGGGCTGGAGCTGGCGCCGGCGGTGCTGATGACCAGCTCGAGGCGATCGGGGAAGCCAACGCTGTCAACCGTGCGTGTGAAGAAGCTGATGGTGTCACCGGGGCTGAAGGTGACGACGGGCGACATGAGGTAGTTGCTGATGTCGTTGGCGCTCGTGGAACTGTTGAAGTTGGCGAAGGCGTAGCCCGCGCCGGAGTTCTGGGGGAACACGGCGGGAACTGCCTCGCCACGAACCTGCCAGTTGGGGTTGGTGCCGGGGCCGCCCGGGCTGTTATTGACGCTGACCCAGCCAGCGGGAACCGGGCCGGGGGCGCCGAGGGCACCGGTAAGGTCGAACCCCTGCGTGAACGACTGGGCATTGGCGGCGCCTGCGGCTGCCAGAATCACGAGACCAATCAGCTTCTTCATCCGTTCCTCCAAGTACTCGCCGCCGAACCGCGCCGACGGCCACGCATTTCCACTGTGCCGGCGCAAGCCGGTACCACACAGAGTACCGGTTTCCCGGCACTTTGCAAGGGTGACCGGGCAAAAGGACAGCACGGCCTGCCCACTTTACCCCAGTCTTGACCATTTCGAGTTATGGACGGATGGGCCGTACCGCCGATGGCCGATTCCCGATCGCTGGGGGCAGAGATTGCGTCGCAGGTGATCCGCACGAATCGAGCTGTCATGGGCCGAACATCGTTCAACTGTTCCGTCGCCGCCCGAGCCACGATTCAGGCGACTGCTCTCACGGCGGGCCACCTGCGCCGGTCGTTCCGCGTTGCCCGCTGCCCCCGAGCCGCCGCACCCCGCCCGGCCCGCACTTGGCGGGCGCGGGTAGAGCGCGGCGGCGCAAGGTCGCTTCGTGAGCCACGTCCAACCCGGTCTCACTCAGCACCCGGCCGCGAAGATCGACAGGTAATAGAAGAAGTCGTCGTTGTTGAGCACGCCGTTCGGGATGCCGTAGCCGGGGGAGCCCGGGATGGCGGTTGTGGTCAGATCGGCGACGGCCAGGTTGCCCGCGGCAAACTGCGAGAGATAGTAAAAGAAGTCATCGTTGTTCAGGATACCGTTGGGCACGCCGTAGCCCGGCTGCCCAGCAATCGCCCCGGTCGTCAGGTCCGGGTCGCAGCCGGTGACGGCAGTGAACGTGAAGTCCATTCGGCTGGCGTTGTTGGCCGCCCCGGCCGCGAAGCGCATCCCCGAGTACGCCCGCGTCGAGCTCGCGCTGCCGGCCGCCCGCGACACCGACAACGTGAGGTTCGCCTCGCTGGGCACCACGATCTCAACCAGCAGGTTTCCGAGCTGGGGGTCGTACACGAACGGCGTGCCGGTGAAGACCATCTCGGTGAACACCTCTGCGCCACCGGTCGCGATCGCAAACGTCGTGGCCGCGTTCGCGTAGAACTCGGTCATCGCGCCGGTGGCGTTCGGGGCGCCGCCACCCCCTTGCGTCGGGATGCCCAGCAGGGTCGAGGGAGCCGTCGTCGTGTACCCAAGGTAGATCACCACCTTCCCGAGATCCACAGTCTGGCCCGCACTGGTGGTGTTGACCGCGAAGCCGATCGCCGTGATCTCCGCCGGCAGCCCGCCCGTGGCGGTGCTGAAGAGCGCCGAGTCGAACACCTGGTGCATCGTCGGCACCCCGCCGACCACGCCGCCGCCGAACGGGATGAAGTTGAACGCCGCGTGGGGCAGGGGCGGGAACACCGTCGCCGAAGCTGCCGAGGCGGTGATGGCCAGGCCACACGCAATGGTCAGTGAACGCTTCATTTCAGATCTCCTGAGGAACATTGGATCACCCCAGGCGGGGCGATTCACCTGAGCCTACCCGAACCCGGGCCGCCCGATCAAGCGAATTGCACGAGATCGTTCGGCAACCGCAAGCCCGGTCAATGTCTCCAGCCGTGTTCGTCAGGTCGCCGTCGCCACCCCCCCCGGCCTATCCTCTTCCCCCTCACGCGGCTGGTTCGCCCAGAGCCCGAACAGGAACACCCCTCATGGCCAGCACCGGCATCATCACCCAGGTCATCGGCTCCACCTTTGACGCCCAGTTCTCCCAGGAATCCCTCCCCAAGATCTACAACGCCCTCCGCGTCGAGGCCGACACCCCCGCCGGTCGCCTCAACCTGACCGGAGAGGTCGCCCAGCACATGGGCGGCGGGCGCGTCCGCTGCGTGGCCTTGGGCTCGACCGACGGCCTCCGCCGCGGCCTCTCGTGCCTCGACACCGGCAGCCCGGTGACGGTGCCGGTCGGTGAGGGCGTGTTGGGCCGGGTGTTCAACCTGCTGGGTGACCCGATCGACAATCGCCCGCCGGTCCAGGGGCTCAAGCGGATGCCGATCCACCGCGAGCCGCCGGAGTTCTCGCAGCTCAACCCCAACACCGAGATCCTGCCCACGGGCATCAAGGTCATCGACCTGCTGTGCCCGTTCGTGCGCGGCGGAAAGATCGGCCTGTTCGGCGGCGCTGGCGTCGGCAAGACAGTCGTCATCCAGGAGATGATCGCCCGAATCGCCCGCGAGTTCGGCGGGTACTCCGTGTTCTGCGGCGTCGGGGAGCGCACCCGCGAGGGCAACGACCTCTGGCGCGAGATGCAGGAGGCCGAGTACACCGACGAGAACGGCAAGAAGGCCCATGTGCTTGACAAGGTGGCGATGGTGTTCGGGCAGATGAACGAGCCCCCCGGTTCGCGTCTGCGGGTGGCTCTGTCGGGCCTGACGATGGCCGAGAACTTTCGCGATGAGTCGGGCAAAGAGACCATGATGTTCGTGGACAACATCTTCCGCTTCACGCAGGCGGGTTCCGAGGTTTCCGCGCTGCTGGGGCGCATGCCCAGCGCGGTGGGATACCAGCCCACGCTCTCGACCGAGATGGGCGAGTTGCAGGAGCGGATCACCTCGACCGACAAGGGCGCGATCACCTCGCTGCAGGCGATCTATGTGCCGGCGGACGATCTGACCGACCCCGCCCCCGCCACCGCGTTCGCGCACCTGGATGCGTTCGTGTCGCTCAGCCGCGGCATCGCCGAGAAGGGCATTTACCCGGCGGTTGATCCTCTGGCGTCGACCTCGCGCATCATGGACCCCAACATCCTGGGCGAGCGGCACTATCGCGTGTCGCGCCGCGTGCAGCAGATTCTCCAGCGGTACAAGGACCTGCAGGACATCATCGCGATCCTGGGCGTCGATGAGCTGAGCGAAGAGGACAAGCAGATCGTGGCCCGCGCCCGCAAGATCGAGCGATTCCTGAGCCAGCCGTTCTATGTGGCCGAGCAGTTCACGGGCTTCCCCGGCATCAACACGCCGCTCAGCGAGACGATCGACTCGTTCGAGCGCCTGTGCAACGGCGAGGCCGACGACCTGCCCGAGGGCGCGTTCATGTATGTGGGGAACCTGGACGAGGCGAGGAAGAAGGCCGAGAAGATGAAGGTGTGATGCCGCAGCCGTGTGCGTGGGCACGCCAACCAAGTCCGCCACCCAACCCCGCGACGAGGCGGGGTTGTTTGTTGCC
This sequence comes from uncultured Phycisphaeraceae bacterium, assembly GCA_964533405.1. Classification (GTDB taxonomy): domain Bacteria; phylum Planctomycetota; class Phycisphaerae; order Phycisphaerales; family UBA1924; genus JACKHA01. Next base: position 4,899 of record CAZHKB010000092.1, read on the forward strand.
CCCAACCAGGTCAACCCGACGGGCAAACGAGTGCTCCGGTTCGCGGTTGGCAGGCGCGTGAGTTGTGTCGCGCTCAATGTCCCGACCGGCGGCGAAGTTCGACGACCGCATCACCCCGATCGAGCGCTTCCAGGGCGGCGGGAAGCACGGCCTGCCGAAACGAGCGAAGATCGGTGTTTCCGCAGTTGCCCACGCGCACCCAGAGCATCTGGGGCGGTGGTCCCAGCCGGGTCACGATGTCGATGAAGTCCTCATCCTTAGTCAGCACGACCTGATGGGGCCGGCGGAGCGCGGCGAAGACATCAGAATCATCCGCGTCGCGCAGACCGGCGTCCTGGACGTGCGACGATTTGAGTCCGAACGTCTGCCGGAGCCATTCGCAAAGCGACGGTGGGGGCCGGGCATCAATCCAGACGTTCACGCCGCGATCTCGGTGTGCGGCACGCGCGGTGCCGCGAAGACGAGGCACGCGCGGATGTCATCTGGCTCAAGATACGGGTAGTCGGCGAGAATCTGGGCCTCGGTCATTCCGCCGCCGATGAGATCCATCACGTCCGACACACGGATGCGCCTGCCGCGGATGCAGGGTCGTCCGCCGCACTGGCCTGGGCGCTGGGTGATCCGCTTGAGCAGTTGTTCTCGATCAGGGCTCATAGGAGATTCTGGGTGTGACGGCGCACGACCGTCACGAGTCCTCCGCTCACGACCGCCATGCTCCGGACAGCGAACGCGTCCAGCGATCCGCGAGCGCGAACGTCTGGCAACCGCCTGACCGACCCACGGAATCCCTTCGATCAACCACGCCACGCCCGCGCGCTGCTGATCCGTCAGCCCCGGCTTCCGATTCAACTCCTCCAGCGTCGCCCGGTGCGGGCCGAGCAGCTCACGGCGTTTGTTGAGCGACTGCCAGATGCCGTCCCATAGTGTTGAGCCGCGAAACAGCTCGCCGGGTCCTTCGCGCACGAAGGCCTCGACGAGCGTTGCGGTGATGCGCTTCTCGGCTTCCGAGCCGTCGAGTGCTTCGCCGATCTGGTATGCCGCGCCGTCGCCGTGGGTCAGGCTTGGAGAGGTGGAGGGCCCAATACTCAGCGGGGCGACTGACCTCGCCGCGCACGCGGGCGAGGGCGCACTGGAACGACGCTCGCCCTCCACAGCCGGGTTCGGCCGCGGCGATGGCCCTTTCGATCGCGGGGATCGCGCCGGCCGCAGCGGGGCCCATCCTGGCGAGTGTCATCGCGGCCGTCGCTGAAACGACTCGGTCATGCCCCGCCACGACCAATCGGCTCAACGCGGGCACGTACCACACCTGCTCGCGGTGGCCTTCAGGCACGCCCATCAACATGTACAGGATCGTCGAGTCATCTGTCGAACCGGCGATCTGCGACTCGATCCAGGCGCGGCCCAGAGGCGTTCGCCCGCCAATGCGGGCCGCGGCACGCGGCAAGGCTTCACGCGGTTTGGCCTCCGTCTCGCGCTCGAGCACGGCCCGCACGCGCTCAAAGTACTCTCCCGCCGCCGGGCCGATGCGGAACAGCAAGTCAGCTGCTTCTCGTCGAGCCAGTGGATTTGCCGACACTTCGATCTTGGTCGTACACCATCGGGCAAGGGCTGCCGCGTGCGCGGGAGAAAGCTCTCCTTCCCACGCGCGGCCCCGGAGCGCCGACAACACCGGCCTCTCGCGGCTGTTGTATCCGCTGCGCGTGGACTTCGGCGGATCGAACACCGGATACAACGGCATCAGCACAACCGTCCGCACATGCCCGGCCCACGCCCCCGTTCGCCACCACGGCGCGATCGCCGCCGTCGCGCCATAGAGCACAAGCGCAACTCCCAACATCGCCAATCGAGGCCTGCGCTTGCCGCGCTTCAGCTCGGCCTCGGTGCTGGCCACCCGCCCGCACTCGGGGCAGGTCATGCCCGGCGTGTCGCGTAGGTCATACCAGCACCGCCGACACCGACGCCGCGCTGAGGCGTGTCGCGGCGAGCAGCCGCGGCACGACCCAGAGTGCCACGCCGCCCAGCACGCCGATCGCGGCGAGCCAGATAGCACGCCCAGGTTGGGGATGGAAAGATCAAGCGAGTCCCTCACAAGCGTGACGATACCCAAAGCTGTGTGACGCCGATCCGGCCAGTTCGTTCCGTGTTGACCATGCAAGGGCATCCAGACCCGGTCCTTCGTCGCCCAGCCTCCTCGACCCCGGCGTCCACCACCGCGATCCTGCCGCCCACCCCTCGCGTACCATGCCTGTCCGAGCATTCTCGGGCCGTGGCCGCGCGCCCGCAGTCCGCACAGACCCGCAACCGATGCTCTCTCGCAAAGGTAAATCTCCATGTACCGCAAGGGGTTGGAAAGGAACTCAAGCATGATCGACTCGCCCAATCGGCGCGGGCCCAAGGCCCGTCGCCAGCGCGATCGCCGCGCACTCAATCTCTCGGACAGCGTGTCGGACATCGCTGCCCGCCGCTGGGCCCGCCCCGCCTTCTCGCTGCTCGAACTCACCCTCGTCCTGGCGATCATCGCCGCCCTCATGGGCGTGGCCGCGTTCGCGCTGCTGGGCCAGGGCACGATGGCGAAGATCAGGGCGACCAAGGCCAGCATGAGCATCCTGCAGACCTCGGTCGGGCAGTATCAGTTGAACCTCAGCGTGTATCCCGACAAGCTCGACTCGCTGGTCACCGCCCAGTATGTCGAGCCCAAGTCGATGCTCGACGGCTGGCGCCGCCCCTTCTTCTTCCGCACGCCGGGCCTCGGCGGCCGCGCGTACACGCTCATGTCCGGCGGTCCGGACGGCGATCTCAACACGCCCGCCGACAACATCGACGTGTGGACCATGGACGCCGCACCCCCCGCCGGAGGCCAGTGAACCCGTGACGCGCGAGGCGCACAACCCCCTGCTCGCCCGGGCGTGTGCCGTGGCCGCGCCCTTGAACCGCCACGCTCGGACCGCCCACGATCGTCGGATCGCCCCGAGAGCGTGCACCGCGGAACCGGGGCGAGCGTCCACCCTCGGCGTGGCCGCTCAAGGCCGAGCCCACGGCACACGTCGCGCCCGCCGCGGCATGTCCATGCTCGAGGTCGTCGCCGCCGTCGCCATTTTGGCCCTCATCACCGCGACCGTCACCTCGGGCCTGAACTACATGGTCGCCCAGAACGCGCGTGAACGCCGGCAGCTGGCGAGCATGGAGATGGCCAACCGCCTCGTGCTCATGTATCTCGACCTGGACAACGAGGCCAAGATGCCCCCGCAGTCGCTCCCGCTGCCGTCCTATGGCGGCGACTCGTTCATGTACTCGCTCCGCACCGAGCGCGTCAGGCTCAAGGACAATCCCCGCGCCCTGGAACGCCTCTCCGCCGGCCAGCGCGGCGGGGTCCAGCGAGACCGCGTCCGCCAGGTGACCATCCGCGTCTGGCTGCACAAAGACTCGCAAGGGCGGGAGTATCCGCCGGAGGCCGCCCCCAGCGCGATCCTCAGTCGACTGTTCGACCCGCTCCCCTTGCAGCGCAGCCCCGATTCGCTCCAGCAGCGCCTGTCGTCCGAAGAGGACATGCGCAACCTGATCAACAACGTGGTCGGGGGTGGGCAGTGAGGATCGACCTCAGAGACACACCGACGCGGAGAAGCGCGAGGCCGCGGCGCAGACCACCCGGTCTTGGCCCCTCTGCCCCCGGCTCTTCTCCGTGCGTCTGTGCCTCGGTGGTTCACTCCCGATCGGCGCCCCGAGCCTTCACCCTCATCGAGATCATCCTCGCCACGCTGCTGGGCTCCATGGTCATCGCGGGCGCGGCCTCGGTCATCGCCTTGCTCAACCGCAGCGACACCATGCTGCGCGACCGTTTCGACCAGACCAACGACCTGGCCAGGTGCCAGATCGTGTTCCGACGCGTCTTCACCACCGTCGTCATGTGCAACGAGCAGAAGCCGCCCGGCTACACAACCGCCGGCACGCGGGCGATGAGCGAGCAGGTCCGGGCCGCCGCCGTGGCCCGACAGGCCTCGGGCAACGACGACCTGCCCCGCGCCAGGTTCATCGTGGGCCCCGACCCCAACCGCGCCAACCAGCCGATGACCCTCGAACCCGGCGATACCTTCGCGCCGCAGCGCATCGAGATCGTGGTCTCGCAGCCGCCGCTCGTCTCGAGCCTGGCCCCGCGCGAGGTGCTTGAGAATCGCAACTCGGCCAACATCGTCCGCGGCGCGATCGAGATGCGTCCATCGCGCACCCGTGCCGGCCGCCCCTGCTACGCCGTCTGGTGGATCCCGCTCATCGAGACCGAGCAGGGCTGGGTGGCCATGCGCGACGACGCGGGCTTCGCCCTGGGTGACAAAGTCATGGACGGCGTCACGGCCCTCCGCTGGACCATCTTCGACGACCGCATCCGCAAGCCGGAATACTCCGCCATCTGGTACGACGAACTGCCCGCCTACGTCGAGGTCGAGCTCAAAACCACCGGCGGCCTCTATGCCAACTGGATGTTCGATGTCGGCTGGTTCGTCGGCCCCGATTCCCCGGCCTCCACGTTGCCCGAAGAAGACGAGCC
>CAZHKB010000093.1:0-9399 GCA_964533405.1 uncultured Phycisphaeraceae bacterium
GAGTTCGGGTGGGTGGGCGTCCGAGCCCTTGCGGAACAGGACGATGCGCAGGTCGCTGCGGAGCGCGGCGCAGGTGCGGAGTTCGTCCATGGCGCGGGCATCGTCGGCGTCGGTGATCCAGAGGTTGGTGCGGGCGGTGGGGCCATCGCAAACGGTGATGCCCAAGGGCGCGAGGGTGGCGACGACGTGGGCCCGCACGCGCGGGTCGCGGAGGGCGACGACGGCCATTCCGCGCATTCCGGGCGCGCCGAGCGGCACCCACGCCCAGTGGCGGGCGGCCTCGGGGGTGAAGCCGCGATGATCCAGCAACCGCAGCTCGCCCTCCCCGCGCTCGGCATGGAACATCTGGATGCTGGCGAAGTCGGACCTGGTGATGGCCACCGCGGCGTCGAGGATCTGCTCGTGCAGCGAGTCGCCCCGGTGCTCGAGGATGAGCTGGGTGCTGGTGGCCTGGAGGCGCTGCGTGGCGGCGAGTTCGGGGGCGACCTGCTCGCGGCTCTCGCGGGGCAGGGCGTTGGAGGCCTCGAGCTCGGCGGCCATCCGGCTGTTGGACATGACGGTGGTGTTGAAGGTGTCGGCCAGTTCGCCACCCAAGCCCGTCCAGTCACCCGGGAGGCGGACCGAGAAGCGTCCAGCGGAACGGAATGGACCGCGCGGAGCAGCTCGCGGGCGTGCGGTCCGACCCATTCGCCGTCGAGGTCGGGCACCCCGGCCCGCGGCTGGATGGCTGCCTCAACTGGGGCCAGCGTGGGGGTTTGGATGGTCGCGTCGAGCGACTGGGGCCTGGGCGACATGCGCGTCTTCCCGGGTTGGGTCGTCTGAGCGCGCAGACGGGCACACCGCCCGCGCGATCCGGGCGGCCAAAGCCAAAACCAGGCAGCGACCGGCTTGGAGTGAAATCGGCCTCATTCTTCCGCAGGCCAAGCTTCATTTGGGGCAAAGCGGGCGACGCGGCACCGGGGTGCCGCGCCGCCGATGGTGATGTTCTAATCCGGGGCTGCTCAGCCCGCGTTCAGGTGGCGTCGTCGATCTCGTCGGCAACTTCTTCTACGGCCTCGTCGACCGCCTCGGCGGCGTCCTCGACTGGGCCGTCGTTGTCGCACCCGCCCAAGAGACCGAGGGCGGCGATAATCCCGATGAGCGAGGCGAGTTCCAGCAGCTTCGTCTTGCTTGTCACGAATCGGACTCCTTGTGAGTGTGGTTAAGAGCGGGGGAGCGAACTCACGGGCGCACGCATCAGGCAACCTTGCCCCGACGCCCCAACCCCATGACCAAAGAGACGACGAACAGGATCAGGAACACGACGAACAGAATCTTGGCGATGGTGGCCGCCAGTCCGGCGACCGCTCCAAAGCCCAGAACCGCCGCAATGAGCGCGATGACCAGAAACGTGATTGCCCAGCCCAGCATGGTGTACGTCCTTTCCGCCGATGCTCCTCGTGCGTTCTTGGCGTGCTCGGCATCGAGCACGTCCGAGACGACGGGGTGCGTCAGCGAAGAGACAATGCCGCACGGGACTCAAGCAAGCGTGGATTCCCGGTGAATCTTCGCTCACCGGGTGGGCCGGCCGGGGTGGGGCGGGGTGCGATGTTTCCGGGCTCTGCCGATGATGCCAGAGTCGATCCGCGAGACACGCCGGCCCGTGAGCGTCTGGGGAGCGACCGCATGGCGTCAGGAAGCGTTGCTGTCGGCGGCCCGTTCCGCGAGGGCCGCGACCTGGGCGGCGACCTCGGCCAACCGGATGCGGCGGTCCTGGGCCTCGCTGCGGAGGCGGGCGAAGGCCTCGCCCTCGCTCAGACGCTCCTTGGCCATCAGGATGCCCTTGGCCCGCTCGATAATCTTGCGGTCGGCCAGCGCCTGCTTGAGGTCGCCCACCTGCTCGTGGAGCTCGCGCCACTGCTCGAAGCGTGCCCAGGCGAGCAGCACGGCCGCTCGCAGCCCGTCGGGCGTCACCGGTTCGACCAGATAGGCCATCACATGGTCCAGGATCGCCTTGATGACGTTCTCTTTAGAGGCGTCGGTGGCGACGATGACCGCGGGCATCGGCTTCTCAAGACCACGTGCGACGACCGTTTCGAGTCCGTCGCCGTCGGGGAACTCGACACCCGTGATGAGCAGGTCGGCGTTGTCGTCGCGGGCGGCCTTGGCGAGCGCGGCGGCGGTGCCGCACGAGGCGATGACGGTCCACTCGGTGCCGATCGCCGACCGGAGAAGTTCCCGCATGAGGGGTTCGGCGTGAGCGATGACGATGCGTAAAGTCGGTGTCATGGAGTCATTTCCCGGCTCGGGCGCGGAGGAATGTGGGGGGGGGTGCCCGCTCCGGGGCATCGTCGGCTCGAAGCGGTGCAGGTGATGTTAGGGACGACCCGGCGCACATGAATGGTCGCCCCCGGTCGAGGGGTCGCAGAAAGGTGAACGGATGCTCAAGCGCTTGGTTCGGTTCCTTTCGGAACCGGCGCGAGTTCCGCATCGTCGCCAAGCCCTCCAGGCGGCACATGAAGACCGCTTCACACCACGCTCAATCGGGCGTCATATGACGGAGTGATGATTGACCATGTCGAATGGCGAGGCGGGAGCGGCTTCGGGCAATCCGCGCGAGGCACCGGCGGCGAGCGGGGTTGGCGAGTCGCGGAGCGCCCAGATTGCGGAGGTGCTCGCGTGGACCGGCTTGCGGGTGGGGATCTTGGCCAACTCTGCGGGTCGTGGCAAGTCTGGAGGACCTGACCTCGCGTCGATGGCGCGGGAGCGCCTCGCGGCGCTGGGCGGGCTGGTGGTTGAGGTTGCGCCGGATCTGGACGTGGGCGAGCAGCTCAAGGCGCTCAGGCTTGAGAGGCCCGCACCGGACGTGATCGTGGCGGCGGGGGGCGATGGGACGATCAACGCGGGGGCCGCGCTGGCGATTCAGTCTGGGGCCACGCTGGTGGTCGTGCCGGCGGGAACCATGAACCTGATGGCCCGCGACCTGGACATGCCGCTGGAGCCGCGCGAGGTCATTGAGGCATTCGATCGCCTGACGATCCGCCAGATCGACTCGGCAGCCGCCAACGAGCACGCGTTCCTGCACTCGTCGTTGATGGGCCTTGTGCCGGCGATGGCGGTTCTGCGCGAGGCGTTCCGCAAGCAGCGGGGGTTTGCCGCGCGGTGGCGGACGGCGGTCGCGATGGTGCGCACGGCGTTCGGCGCTCCGAAGCTGCGGCTGCGGCTGGAGACGCCGGGCGGCTCGCGCGTCATGTCCACCCGGAGTCTGGCGGTCGCCTGCAACCTGCTGGCGGGAGAGACGCTTGGTTCACACAGGCGCGTGGCCCTCGACGCCGGGGTGCTGGGCGTCTATGTCTCGACGCACCGCGGTCGGCTCGCGCCGCTGCGGATCATCGCGACGCTGGCGACCGGGCGGCTCCCGCAGGATCCCCAGACGCTCACGCTCCAATGCCGGTCGCTGCGGGTGGACAGCCGACGCCGGTTCGTGCGCCTGTCCAACGACGGCGAGGTGATCTGGGCCAGCACGCCCATCCTGTTCCGCGTGCTGCCCAGGTCGTTGCGGGTGGCGGTGCCGATGACCAAGCCGGCGGTGGTGGCCACGCCCGACGCCATCTCGGAAACCACGGCGAGCGCGGTGGCCGCGGAGGCTTCGGGCACTGGCGGGCCCGTGGAGGCGCCCATCGCGGTGATCGTGCCGGCCCCGGGGGCCGCGACATGAGGATCGCGCACATCTCCGACCTGCACTTCGGCACGCACGTTCCCGAGTTGGTCGAGGGTCTGGCGGTGCGCCTCGAGGAGCTCTCGCCCGACCTCATCATCGCCAGCGGCGACTTCACGATGGCGGGGCGGCACCACGAGTTCGCGCAGGCGGCGGCGTTTCTTCGAAGGCTGAGAGCGCCGGTGCTGGCGGTGCCCGGCAACCATGACGTGCCGGTGTACAACCTCGCGGAGCGATTCACAAGGCCGTTCGCGCGGTTCCGCCACTACCTGTCGGACATCACCACGACCAACCACATCGGCGGCGGGGCGTGCGTGCTGGGCGTGAACTCGGCACGCCCGTGGGACCTGTCGTTCAACTGGTCGCACGGGCACCTGTCGAACCGGCGGGTGCGCATTACGGACCGGTTCTTCGCGCGGCATCAGGAGGTGCCGTTTCGGGCGCTGGTGATCCACCATCCGTTCTATGTGCCCGAAGAGTTTCCGGGCTTCCGCACCATCGGCAACGGCGACGCGATGATGCGCGTGCTGGCCCAGCGGGGCGTGCAGGCGGTCTTTGCCGGGCACCTGCACGCCCAGTTCGTGGTCAGCCGGGAGATCGCCCTGGGCGACGGGCCACGCTCGGTGGTGGTGATGCAGGTCGCCAGCGTGACCTCGACGCGGCATCGCAACCAGACCAACGCGTTCAACCTCGTCGAAGCCGACGGGAGCGGTGCGGTCATCACGGCCCAGGCGTGGTCCGGCTCGGCGTATGCGCCGGGGGAAGCCAAGCGGATTGAGTGGGGCGCGGCGGCGGCGCCCCCTCGCCAGGAAGCCGCGGCCGAGACGGGCGTGGCTCCCGCGACGATCGCAGAGACGGCACGCCCCGTGGTCGCGACGGAGCCGCACGCGTGAGCACGCGAAGTTCGCGCCGGGACGCCCGTGCGCTGCTCGGGGGCGTGCCGAGGCGGTGGGGTCAGCACGCGGTGCGCAGGACAACCTCGGCGATTCGACAGTTGTTCCGCTGGCGAGTGTGCCGGGCGTGAGGCGAAACCGCGTGCTCACGCCCTCGGCTCCGTCACTTCTTCGCGATGATCCAGATCGCGTGCACGAGCCCCGGGATGTACCCAAACAGCGTGAGCAGGATGTTGAGCCAGAAGTGGCCGGTGGGGCCGACTTCCATGAACACCCCGACCGGGGGGATGATCACCGAGAGGATCACTTTCAGCAGGTCCATGCGCATCTCCTTTGGGGCCTGGCGAAACCGGGGGCGATTCCGCCGTGTCGCGGGCGGTGAGTGATAGCACGCTCGGGCTGTCACGCCCCGTCGCTCGACTCCAATGGTGCGATTTGTGGATGAATCAGGCGCGCACCACCCCGTGAATCAGCGATCAGACCGGGAAAGTCGCGCAATGAAGGTCGATTCACCACAGGTTTACGCGCCGCTTAGCGTGGCGCGAGATGTTTGGCGGTCATCGAAGGACTCGCCACACCGGCACGCCGGCGGATTGTCAGCCGCCGGTTTTCGACTCGTCAAAGGAGCAAGACCAATGCGTATCCGCCAACCCATCGTCTGGGGTTCCGTCGCCGCCCTCCTCGCCGCCGCCGCGTTCGCGCAGCAGCCCGGCACATCCACCTCGCAGCCCCGCCAGAACGCGGGGGAGGTCGCCCGCACTAACGACGCCCGCATGTATGCCATCAACGGCTCGACCGATCCGAAGTCAGTCCTGGGTCGCCTGGAGGGCGTGTGGAAGGTCGAGATGCGGATCAACCCGACCCAGTGGCACCACACCAATTCCATGCGCGGCAGCCATGGCATGAACCATGACTCGATGCGGCACGACGCGGGCTCGGGCATGACTGGGAACCAGGGAACCACCGGATCCACAGGGATCACCCCCGGCGGCGCCGACAACAATCCGGGCACCGGAACCCCCGGCAGCAACCAGCCCAACACGGGTGATCGCGCCGGCTTCCAGGCCCAGCCCTCCGCGCCAACCAGCAACCCAGACACCCCGCGCACGGGGACCCAGCCCTCGACGGGCACGCAGCCCGGCACGACCACCCGCTCCCAGCCCACCGACCCCGCGAACAACCAGACCGGCACCGGCGGAGACCCGACCCGCACCGGCGTGCACGACCAGACTCACACCGCGGGCGCAGGCATGGATCACGCCGCGATGTCCGCTGGGACCATCGTCCAGGGCTACTCCGAGAAGCGCTGGATCATGGGCGATTCCATTCTCCAGGAAACCTCCGTCGTTCCCGACCTGGGCACTGAGCTGGGCCGCCGTGGCGGGATGGACCCCAACAGCAATCCCAACCGCATCGACAACAACCGCGACGCTGCGGGCAATATCGTGAACGCGTCCCAGCCCGTCCGCGATGCCGACGGCACGCCGTCCATCGAGTCCTACGAGGCTGGGCGTTTGTTCAAGACCATGTCGTTCCTCTCGTTCAACGAGGGCACGCAGCAGTTCGACTATGTGTGCATGGACTCGCGCGAGGGCGGCCTGAAGCACGCCGCCGGCACCTACGACGCCGGGTCCAACCGGATCGAGTTCAACGTCACCGACGTCATGGGTGGCGGGCACGAGATGGGCCACTCCGGCAGCACCGGCGCGACCGGCACCACGGGCGTTGACGCCAATCGCCCATACGACCCCACGAATCCCCGCGGCAACATGACCACGCCGACGGGCACGCCCACGAGCACGGGCGCACCCTCGAGCACCAACCCCAGCCAGCCCGCCCGCACCAACGATCCCAACCGGGCCAATGACCCGACGCACATGGATCACGCCAATCACAACAACCCCAACCACACCAACACCGGCATGGGTCAGCCCGATCAGCGCCGTGACTGGTCGAGCACCCAGGCAATGAAGGACGATGACTTCCGCGTGGTGGTCGAGATTCTCTCGACCGACCAGCACCGGGTCACGATGTACCGCAACGCCGGCAGTGAGTCCTGGCAGGAGCGGCAGGAGTGGAGCAACCTTGAGGGCACGATCACCACGCCGGCCACCGACGTGAACCACCCCGGCACGACCAAGCCCGAGGGCACTCCCTCGACCGGCGCCACGCCCCGGCCCGCGACCGGCGCCACGCCCCGGCCCGCGACCGGCACCCAGCCGGCGACGACCCCGGCGTCCACGCCCGCCTACAACCAGCCGCGCACGACGACCACCACCCAGCCCGGCTCGCTGGCGTGGGACAACTCGTTCGATTCGCCCTACGGCGTGATCGTGTGGCAGGCGACCTACACCCGCGTGAACGGCGCCGAGGCCGCCCGCTACCGCCAGAACCTGCTCCGGGCCGACCAGCTCATGCAGACGACCGCCGAGGTTGAGACCGAGCGGTAACCCAACCAGACGCGCCGGTCCCCTTGGATCGGCTCGCCAGGCTCCACCCCCGTGCGTTGCCCCGCAACGCACCCGACCGCGGCCCTTCAATGGATGAGGGGCCGCGGTCTTTTGCCGCGCCCTTTCGCCGTCGGGGGACCACCCGGAACCGGGTGGACCGGATAAGGAATCCCTCATTTCGTCTTGACTCCCAGTCCCGCGCCACAGACCATGGAGGTACACGAACGCCGAACGCAAGGACCGGGTGGAGGGGCCACAAGTTGATCCGCGTGCTCTTGGTTGACGACGATCCACGGATTCTCCAGGCGTGGCGCAACGCGTTTGCGCAGCGGGAGGAGTTCACGGTGGTGGGCGTGCGCACGGAGGCGGATCATCTGGACGAGGCGCTCCGTGAGCACCAGCCGGACCAGGTCGTGATCGACCTGACGATGGCCGGGGCCGAGCCGCTGGACGCGGTGGCGCGCCTGACGCTGGAGCACCCAGGGGTGCGGTTCGTGATCCACACCGCGCACAGCGACTTCGAGACGATCCAGCGCGCGTTCGACGCTGGGGCCTGGGCGTACGTGGACAAGCTCTCGGCGGCCACAGAGCTGTTCGACGTGCTGCGCAAGGTGGCCGACGGGCAGGTGGTGTTCCCGCCCGGGACCGAGTCGATGCCGCCGGGCCGGGGTTGATCTGAACGCCTCGTTGCGAAGTCGTGGGCCCACCTCGCCGAGCGTGCGCCCGGACGCATACGGTGGGGCATGGCCGAGCAACCATTCCTTTCGAAGCGGCAGCGCGGGATCGTCAACACCTACTACGCCAATGCCGACGCCGGGCTGTCGCAGCGGCTGAGCGAACTGGTGAGCGACCTGTACATGGCGCTCGGCGACGAAACCAAGGCAGGCAAGCTGTGGAAGACCGCGGGCGACCTGCTCGGCAAGTCGAGTGCGGACCCCGGCAAGGTCCGCAAGGTCGTGGAGACCCGTGATCTGGAGGCGCTGGCACGCATGGCGCCGACGCTCAAAGCGGCTGAGAAGCCCCAACCCCCCAAATAATGGGCCGCGCGGGATGGGCGTGGGAGGGCCGCTTGTCGGCGACCACCGTCATCGCCATGTCGAGACCCTCGTCGACACCTCTCCCGCATGTGGGGGACGCAGGGATCCCGGCGGGACGCCCGCTTTCGCTGTTGGAGGCGCGTGCTTGATCGCCACCGACGAGACCCGCGGAGCCGGGTTGAGTCGGTCGCACACTACTGCACCATGCCCTTGGTCAATCGCATAAAAGCGGTCTCGAGGTTGATCGCCTCCTCCGTGAAGGAGCGGATGCGAAACCCCTTGTTGACCAGGATATTTGGAAGATCGGTGTAACTGCGGCCCTGGGCGTCTTCGTACGTCACATGGATGAGCATGGGGTCGCTCGCGCTGCCGTTGGCGGGCGGGGCGACGGTGACCTTGGCGACGCCCGGGACGCCCTGGAGGAGTTTGGCGGCCTCCTCGACGCGGTCCACGACGCCGATTTGGATGACCTGGCCGACCTTGGCGCGGCGGAGGGCTTCGGAGACCGAGCCGGAGAAGAGAAGCGTGCCGCGCTCGATGATGCCGACGACGTTGCACAGCTCGGCCAGTTCGGGCAGGATGTGGCTGGAGATGAGGATGGTCTTGCCCATGCGCTTGAGCTCCTTGAGGAGCTCGCGGACCTCGATGCGGGCGCGGGGGTCCAGGCCGCTGGCGGGCTCGTCCATGAGCAGAACCTTGGGGTCGTGCAGAAGGACGCGGGCGATGGAGAGTCGTTGCTGCATGCCGCGGGACAGGGAGTTCACTTCGGCGGTTGCTTTGTAGGTGAGGTCGGTGAGTTCGAGGACGTCTTTGACCACTTTGCGGCGTTGCACGCCGTGGATGTTGTAGGCGGCGGAGAAGAACTCGAGGTACTCGGTGACGACCATGTCCTCGTAGGCGCCCATGAAGTCGGGGACGTACCCGATCATGGGGCGGATCTGGCGGTTCTGAAAGCCGACGGTGAGGCCGGCGACCTGGGCCTGGCCTGAGGAGGGCTTCAGCAGAGTGGCGAGGATCTTGATGGTGGTGGTCTTGCCCGCGCCGTTGGGTCCGATGAAGCCGAAGCAGTCGCCCTCGTTGATGGTGAGGTTGAGGTTGTTGAGCGCGACGAGGTCGCCGTAGCGTTTGGTGAGGTTGGTGGTTTCGATCATGGGCATGGGGGGAGTTCCGAGAGCGACAAAGCGACCAAGCGACGGAGGGGAAGAGACCGAAAGACGAAGCGGGAAGGATGAAGTGGGGGTTAGCCGGGATTTGTTGGTTGCGGCTCCTCGGACGGCTGCGGGCCTTCGTTGGTTTCGTCGCCGGGGTCGCCGGGATCGGGG
>CAZHKB010000094.1:0-9285 GCA_964533405.1 uncultured Phycisphaeraceae bacterium
GGCGCGGGATGAGGATTGTGATGTGATCGCGGCGAGCATGATGAGCAACTCGCACCGGGTGCTCGGGCCGCGGCTGATTGAGGAACGGGCCAAACTGGGGCGTGCGGACCTGCCGATCGTGATGGGTGGGATCATCCCGCAGGAGGACATCCGGGAGTTGATCGCGGGGGGCATCCACAAGTGCTTCACCACGGGGATGGGGCTGCTGGACATTGTGGAGGCGGTGAAAGACACGGTGAGGGCGTACTCGCAGCGTGTGCCGGCGATGGGAGCCGGGGGCGCGAATGGCGTTCACGCGACGGCGCAGCTGGCGCGGGACATCTCGCTGGCGCATGACGGGCAGGCGGTGCGGGGCGATGCGCTCCGGCGCAGGCCGATGCGGGTGATCGGGATCACCGGCTCACCGGGGGCGGGCAAGAGCACGCTATCGGCGCAGCTCGCGTCGGAGTTCACGCGGCGCTCGCGGGCGGGCGACCCGCGGTGCGCGGGGCGGATCGCGGTGGTGGCGTTTGACCCCAAAAGCCCGATCACGTCTGGCGCGCTGCTGGGCGATCGGCTTCGGATGGACTTCAACACGCTGGATGAGGCGGTGTTCTATCGCAGCTTGGCGATCCGGGGCGAGGACTACCACGCGCTGGGGGACATCGTCGGCCTGATCGGCGGGGCGTATGAGGTGGGCGGGGACGCGACGCCGCGCCCCGAGACCAGCGCTTTCGACACACTGCTGATCGAGACGGTGGGCGCGGGTCAGAACGAGACGATGATCCGCGATCATGTGGACAAGACCGTGGTGGTGCTGACTCCCGGCATGGGCGACGCGGTGCAGATGGACAAGGCTGGGATTCTGGAGATCGCCGACGTGTTCGTGTGCAACAAGGCGGACCACCCGGGGCAGCATGATCTGCTGCGGGACCTGAAGGATGTGGCCGGAAGGCGGCCTGTGTTCGAGACGGTGGCGACACATGCCAAGGGTGTGCCGGAGTTGCTCGATGCGCTGTTGGGGTAGGGGGACAAGGTTCCACGACCTTGACGCGAAGCACGCGCCGGACGCGAAGCACGCGAACTTCGCAAAGACGGGGTGGTGGTGGGGAGCCTTGCGGGCTTTCTGGGCGCGGCGA
This sequence comes from uncultured Phycisphaeraceae bacterium, assembly GCA_964533405.1. Lineage (GTDB taxonomy): Bacteria > Planctomycetota > Phycisphaerae > Phycisphaerales > UBA1924 > JACKHA01. The sequence continues at coordinate 1,119 of CAZHKB010000094.1, forward strand.
GCGAACGATCGGGCGTGGAACCTTTCCCGCCAGCCGATGCGTTCGCACTGCTCGCGCCCGGGTTGCAGCGTGCGCTGTGGGAGATGAAGTGGAAGGACCTGAGGCCGATCCAGCGGGAAGCGATCCTGGCGTGGAACGGGGTAGATGACACGGGCCGCAAGCCTGTGCCAGCGGATCTGCTCATCATGGCGCAGACGGCGGGGGGCAAGACGGAGGCGGCGTTTCTGCCGGTGCTGTCGCAGATCGCGGCGGAGGCGGAGGGGTCGGTGCGGGCGTTGTATGTCGGGCCGCTCAAGGCGTTGATCAACGACCAGTTCGAGCGGGTGGAGTTGCTGTGCCGGCACATGGACATGCCGGTGCATCGCTGGCACGGCGATGTCGGGGCTGATGCCAAGTCGAGCCTGGTGGCGTCGCCCTCGGGGGTGCTGCTGATCACGCCCGAGTCGCTGGAGTCGCTGCTCATCAACCGGACGCCCCGGCTGGGTGCGATGTTTGGCGGGCTGCGGGCGGTGGTGATCGACGAGCTGCACGCGTTTCTGGAGAGCGAGCGGGGACTGCACCTGGCGAGCTTGCTGTCGCGGCTGGGGCGGTATGTGGGGGGCGGCGTGAGGCCGCGGCGTGTGGGATTGTCGGCGACGATCGGGGACCCGATGGCGGCGGCGCGGTACCTGTGCGCGGACGCGCCCGAGACGGTGCGGATGATCGAGGGCAAAGGGGAGCAGAAGGAGTTGTTGGTCAGGGTGCATTGGTATGGGGAGGAAGCAGGAGCCTCGGGCCTCCGGCCCGAGCACGGGCCGGAGGCCCGCGACCCCGCTTGTGATCCGGAGGATGATCCGACCGTTCGCGCAATCGGCGCTGATCTGGTCACACACATGCACGCCTCGACGAACCTGGTGTTCGCCAACGCCAAGGGGCGGATCGAGATCCTGGCGGACGCGGCCAACGCGGTGTGCCGGGAGCGCGGCTTGGAAGAGCGGTTCCATGTGCACCACGGGTCGCTGTCACGCGTGCTGCGCGAGGATGTCGAGCGGGAGATGAAGGAGCCGTCGCCCGACACGGCCATCTGCTCGAGCACGCTGGAGATGGGGATCGACATCGGCTCCGTGCGGACGGTGGGGCAGGTCGGGACGCCGTGGTCGGTCGCGTCGCTCAAGCAACGGTTGGGCAGGAGCGGGCGACGTGATGGCGAGTCACGTCGCCTGCGGGTGTACCTGACGGATGACTCGGAGCCGGAAAGCGAGAATCCTGAGAAGCGGCTGCCGCTCGACCTGCTGCAGGCGGTGGCGGTCATGGAACTCATGCTGACGGATCGGTGGGTGGAGCCGCCGTCGCCGTCGCGTCTTGATCTTTCGACTCTGACGCAGCAGGTGGTCAGCGGCATCGCGGAGACGGGGGGGATGCGGGCGGCGGAGTTGCACGAGCGGCTGTGCGTGGCCGGGGCGTTTCGCGGGGTGTCGGCGGCGGTGTTCGCTCGCGTGCTGCGGAGTCTTGGGACGCGGGATGTGGTGGAGCAGACGGCGTCAGGCGAGTTGATCCTGGGGTTGGAGGGCGAGAGGGTGCGTGCCTCGCGGGAGTTCTACGCGACGTTTCACACGCCGCGGGAGTATGCGGTGCGGGCGGGGGATGCGGCGCTGGGGACGCTGCCGATGACGGTGACGCTGCGGGCGGGGGAGTTCCTGGTGTTCGCGGGACGGCGCTGGGCGGTGGTGAACGTGGACTCGGCACGCCTGGAGGTGATGGTGAGGCCCGCGCCGGGGGCGAAGGCGCCGATGTTCTCGGGGTCGATGGGCGAGGTGCATGCGCGGGTTCGGGAGAAGATGGTGGAGGTGCTGGGGCGTGCGGGAGGCGGCGCGGGCGCGGGGGACCGGTTCGCGCCGGGGTACCTCGATACGCGGGCGGCGGCGCGGCTGCGCGAGGCCGGTGGTCTGGCGCGCGAGCATGACCTGGCGCGACGGCGGGTGGTGGAGACCGGGCCGGGCACCTGCGTGCTGATGACGTGGACGGGGACGAGGATTCAGCGGACGATCGAGGCGATGCTGGCGGCGCGGGGGATCAAGGCGTCGGCGTGGGAGGTGAGCGTGTCGTGCCAGGCGGGGATGGAGGATGTGATGGTCGCGTTGCGGTCGTTTGCGGGCGGCGGAGAGGGACGCGCGGAGGGCCGGAGTGCAGGGGGGCCGCGCGCGGACGCCGGGAACACGGACGCCCGGGGCGTGGAGGCGAGGAGTTCGCACGAGTCGATCGCGCTTGAACTGGCCAAGCATGTGGAGCCCAAGGCGGTGCGGAAGTACGACGAGTTGCTGGATGACGCGGTGCTGGAGGAATCGATCGCGGCGGATCGGTTGGATGTGGCAGGGGCGCTGGGGGTGCTTGCGGAGCTCGTCGGGTGATGGGCGGTGTGTGGCGGGCCGCGCCCGATGCTCGTGCCACCTCCCGCGGCTCGGCGCGGGTGGAGCCAAAGAACCCTGTGCAGCAAAGAGCATCAGGCGTGCCGAGCCACGCCTGATGGCAAGGCTTGGCCGGTCGTCCGGGCCGCCCCGTACCCTTCGACATGCCAACGCCCACAGCGCTGCCCGCGCCCACCGACCTGGCCCGCCACTGGCGGCTCGATCCCACCATCTGCTCCCTGAACCACGGGTCGTTCGGCGCGTGCCCAACGCCGGTGCTCAACGCGCAGTCGCGCTACCGGGACCACATGGAGGCCGACGGGGTCCGCTGGTTCATCCACGACGTGTATCCGTACCTGGACCGGGCCCGGGCCTCGCTGGCGGGGCTGGTGGATGCCGACCCTGCCGATCTGGTGTTCGTGCCCAATGCGACGATCGGCACGACCACCGCCCTGATGTCTCTGGGCCTCAAGCCCGGTGATGAGGTGATCTGCTCGGACCAGGAGTACCCCGCGTGCGTGAACAACCTGCTGCGGATCGCCGAGCAGGCGGGGGCGCGGGTGGTTCGGCCCGTGCTCCCTTGGCCGCTGACCGATCCGGAGCAGATCGTGGACGCGATTCGCGGCGCCATCACGCCCAGGACCAGGGGCTGCCTGCTGAGCCACGTCACCAGCCCGACCGGGCTGGTGCTGCCGGTGGAGCGGATCGTGCCGCTGCTGCGGGAGCGCGGGATCGCGTCGGTGATCGATGGGGCGCACGCCCCGGGGTTCACGGCGTTGTCACTGCGCACGCTGGACCCGGACTTCCACACCGCCAACTGCCACAAGTGGGTGTGCTCGCCCAAGGGCTCGGCGTTCCTATATGTGAGGCGCGAGCGGCAGAAGGGCGTGCGGCCCGTCGTGCTCTCCAACTTCGCGCAGACCGGGCACCCGACCCGACCCTTCCTGCAAACCGAGTTCGACTACGTCGGGACCAACGACACCACGGCATGGCTGGCGATCCATGACGCGATCGAGTTCATGGGGTCGATCATGGCGGGCGGCTTCCCCGGGCTGATGGCGCGAAACCGCGCCCTGACGCTGGAGGCGCGGGGCATCCTGTGCGAGGCGCTGGGGGTGAAGCCTCCCGCGCCGGACGAGATGCTCGCGAGCCTGTGCGCACTGCTGCTGCCGGCGCACGAGGCGGGGCTGGACGCACGGCTCATGGCCCGCCCGACCATCTACGCCGACGCGCTGCAGGATGCGCTGTACGACCGCTGGAGGGTCCAGGTGCCGATCTGGAGGTTTGGGCCAGAGAAGCGGCGGATGGTGCGGATCAGCGTGCAGGCGTACAACGGGCGCGAGCAGTACGAGTATCTGGCGCGGGCGCTGGTGGAGGAGCTGGCGCGAGAACGGGGGCTGTAGCGGGTCGCACGGGTTGTCGGGCGCGCGAGCTCCTGCGGGGCATCGTGCGGGGGCTTGCGCCGCCCGCCTTGTTTGCGGAGGCTGAATCTCGCCCGCGCTCGCATCAGGGCGTGGCGGTGGCGGCACCGGCGGCCAAGAGCCCGATGACGGTCGCGGTGATGGCCAGGGCGGCGGACATGAGCGATTCGCCAGCGATGAGCCCGGAGGCGACAGGGACATTGTAGGAGTCGGCGGTCTTCTTGTGCATCTTGACCCAGAGCCATGCGATGACGGCCCCGATGGCGAACGAAAAGGCGTTGGAGAAGGGCATGACCCAGGCCAGCCCGATGCCCGTGGCCGAGGGCATGAACTTGCGGGCCTTGGCGGGCAGGATCTTCTCGATGATCGGGAGCACGACTCCGACCGCGGCTCCGAAAAGGATCGCCCACTTGGCCGAGTCCGGCAGGCTGCCGACGCCGTTGACCAGGATGCGTGCGACAGCTTCCCACGAGCGGGTGGCGGGCAGGGCGAACTTCTCGAGCGTCTCCTTGTCGGGGACCATGAGGTACCAGATCGGGACGATGGCGATGGTGCCGAAGAACACGCCGATGAACTGGGCGATGAACTGCTTGCGGGGGTTGGCCCCGAGCAGGTAGCCGGTCTTGAGGTCGGTAAGCAGGTCGGCGGAGGCCGACGCGCTGTTGGCGGCGATGCCCGCCGAGGCCAGGTTGGCGTTGATGTTGCCGGGCGCCAGGCCCGCGAAGATGAGCTGCATGACCTTGCCCATGGCGCCGATCGGGGTGGTGTCGGTCTCGCCCGTAGCCCGGCTGGCCACCAGCGAAAGCACGAAGGACATCGCGACCGCGATGATGCCCGCCCACCACGCGACGTGGAAGGCCTGGACCTGCAGCCAGACCATGGCGATCGTGACCGGGATCATGCCGATGATCATCCAGGAGCCGGGGACTTCGGTGTCGGCGTGCAGGGCCGGGCCGCCGCCTGCGCCCTTCTTGGCGCCCATGAAGGCGCGGGCGACGGTCTTCCACTGCAGGGCGACGCTGGTGAGGCTGGAGAAGACCATGACGGCCGTGCCGCCCCAGAGCGCCCAGCGGGTGAGGACGACGGTGTCGGGGGCCGCGGCGTCGCCGGGGGCGTAGATAAACGAGTTGATCCAGCCCTCGGCGCCCGCGTTGGCCAGGTCCTGCTCGGCGAGCCAGGGGGCGACGACCAGGTACAGGAGGAGCGAGGAGATCAGCAGCGAGAAGGAGATGCGGATGCCCACGATCATGCCCGCGGCGATGAGCAGGGCGGAGGGGTCGGTGGCGAAGCCCGCGGGGTGCATCGGCTTGCCCTGCGCGATCTGCGGGTAGAAGCGGTCGATGAAGTGCATCTCGATCGATGTCGGGATGCGCAGGACGAAACCGGTGAGGTTGGTGAACCAGTCGTGGAACCGGCGGAGGAAGCCGATCTTGCCCAAGAGGTCGTCGTCGGCCCGCAGCAGGCCGATGATGACGCCCGCGCCCAGGCCCGCCACCAGCACCCACGCCTTGCGGATGGACTCCGCGCTCTTTGAGTACAGGCTCTTGAGCGTCTCAGCGGCGGCGGTGCCCGACGGGAACGGCAACTGCTCATGGTTGATCTGCTGACGCTTCATGGGGATGGCGAGCAGAACGCCCATGAGGCCGGTGAGAAGGGTGAAGGTCACGACGATCCAGGGCGCGGTGACGTCCCAGGTCTTGACATCCGCGGCGGTCTGGCCCTCGGGGATGACCGCCAGCAGCACGAGCGCCCCGAACATGGTGGCGATGGTGGAGCCGGTGGAGTATCCGGCCGCCGATGCCGTGGACGCCATGCAGGCGTTCTCGAGGATGGACATCTGGCCGATGCGTCCGCCCGAGATAGCCCGCAGCAGCGTGAAGATGACGTAGGACATCACAACCGACGTGATCGCGATGCCGAACGCCCAGCCGATCGACAGGGTCGTGTAGAGGTTGGCCGCCGACATGAGCATGCCCAGGAGCCCGCCCATCAGCACCGCCCGAATCGTGAGCTGCGGCATGCGGTCGCCCTGGTAGACGTACTTGTACCAGTGCTCGTCCTTCTGCTCGGCGGTGGCGTCGCTCGGGAGGGGCGGGATCTCGATCTGCGGGACGGTGCCCCCCGTCAGGTTCTGGGTCTGGGCGGCGGTGCCCAGAGGGTTGGCGTCCGGGGAGGCGTTGTTGGGCTCGGCCATGCGGCGGAAGATATCAGAACCGGCCGCGCGAACGCGCCGCCCGAGCAAGCGCGAAACGTGCCGAGCAAGCCGCGGCTGATCGGGTCTGGCCGGGTCATCGGGCGTCAAACCGCTCGCTTGCGCGTCGCGTTCGCGGGGCGACCCGATCCCGAACCACGCTTGCGAACCAGCCACATCGCGGGCCGCACCGCGCCCACCAGATCGCTGGCCGAGGCGCGCTGGCGTTTGAGAAACTCGGTGAGCGGCACCCGGGCCGCCGGCTCACGTCGGATGATCGCCCGCACCCGCCTCGCAATCTGATCGGCCAACACCGACTCGACCCGCAGGACCTGGCTGGGCGTCCACATCGTCTCACGCTCGATCCGATCCCCCCGCTCCTCGAGCAGGAGGCGAGCCTCGGAGCGGGTCAACGGGGCGTCGTCGGTCGGGGGCGAGCGGCCTGGCGACACGCAGTCGTCGATCAGGTAGAGGCCGCCGGGGCGGACCAGCGGGCGGAGCACCGCGGCGGCGTCCTCGAGGTCGAACAGGCCGACCATGAGCACGGCGTCGAAGCGGGGCGTTGGCCCATGCCGGGCCGCGATAGGGTACCGGCGGGCGTCCGCTTTCTGGAACTGGCAAAGGTGGGAGACGTTTCGGGCCGCGGCGAGGGTGGCGGCGGATTGCACGAAGGGCTTGAAGGCATCCACGCCAACGACCCGGCATGCGAGGCGGGCGGCGACCTCCACGGCCACCGCACCCTTCCCGCACCCCAGGTCGAGGACGGCGTGGCGTGTGCCGATCCCGGCATCGGCGAGCCAGCGGGCGACGAGGCGCGGGCTGCTTCCCAGGGCCGCCAGGTCGGCGAAGACCTCGTCGATCCAGCGGAGAGCCTCGACCGGGGCATCGATCGAGTCGGCGATGGAGCGGTTGAGGGAGGGGGGCATGTGGTTGGCTTTGGACAGCCATCTGGCGTGCCCGCACTTCGGGTGGTTCGCATGGCTGCGCAGAGTCGCACCCATGCCACCCCAACCACCCGTCTGGGGCAAGATCTGGGGCAAGATCATACTTCGCGCACTCACGCACGCGGCTGGGTTCCGACTTTCGACCCCGGATCGCCCCGCCGACCGATACTTTGGCCTGTGCGCCCCTCGGGTTCCGACATCCCGCGCGCCCGCCCGATCAGCCCCCCACGTACCCCAGTGGACCTGGGGTGGCTGTTCCTGTTGCCCGGCATCGTGCTGATCGCGGCCGCGGTGCTGATCGCCGCCGAGGACGACCTGTACGAGGCCAAGTTCAGGCGGGATGGGGCCCTGGCGATCGAGGCCCGCCATGCCGAGCGGGTGGAGCGGTACGCGGCCTATCTGGACGCGGTGAAGCGGCGCGACCCGACCGTCATGCGGTCGCTGGTCGTCGGGCAGTTGAACTCCGAGTTCACCGATCTGGTCGAGGCAAGGCTGCCCGGAGTGCCCGTCTACGACTCGACGGAGGTCTTTGCGTCACTGGAACCCCCCGACCCGGCGTTGGCGCACCGGGAGCGGGTGGATTCGGTGCTGGCGCGGTGGGCGACGGACAACGGGAGCCGGGTGTGGCTGCTGGCGTCGGGCGCGCTGTGCGTGTTCGTGGGCCTGCTGCCGCCAGTGAATCGGCGGGGCGGGACGGCGGTGCTCGAGGAGGAGGCCCAGGCGGACGGGGAGGATGCTGAGTTCGAGAACTCCGTGCAGGATGTCCGGGAAGACGAAGGGGAAGACGAAGGGGACGACGGTGGAGATGCGACGGCGGTCCAGGACGCCGACGAAGGCGAGGAATCCGAAGAGGGCGACGGCGAAGACGACGAGGGTGAGCCCGAGGCGGAGTTGGAGGCCCACGACAGCGACGAGGCCGGCGAGGCCGCGGAAGCGGGCGAGGATGAGGCGCCAGGCGACACCCCGACCCTCTGGAATCAGCCAAAGGCATGAGCATCGGCCACCCCGCCAACTCCCCGCGGGAGTCCACTACCCTTGCCCATGCTCGACTTCACCGGGGTGCAGGCGCTGACGTTCGACTGCTACGGCACGCTGATAGACTGGGAAACCGGCCTGCTGGCCGCCCTTCGACGCGCGTTGGGACCCAACTCGACTCGGGTGCCCGATGAGGCCCTGCTGAACCTGTTCGCGTGGCTTGAGGCGAGGGGCGAGCGGGGTCAGTATCGC
>CAZHKB010000095.1:0-9276 GCA_964533405.1 uncultured Phycisphaeraceae bacterium
GCCGACGGCGGGGGTGGGCGGGCCGCCGAAGAGTTCGATGAGGTTGTCGTAGCGTCCGCCGCCTGCGACGGCGCGCTCGCCGTCGGCGATGACCTCGAAGACCATGCCGGTGTAGTAGGCGAGGCCGCGGACGATGGAAGAGTCAATCTCACACCACTCAGCCACACCCAAATCAATGAGGGCGTCGAGGAGAGGCTGCATCGGACGAAACAGCCCTAGAAGCGGAGGATGACCCTTCGTGAGATCCCAACTCACGCCCATTGACGATCCAAGGATCACTTGAGAAGCGATTCTCGGAGGTAGGCCGATTTCGGCGCAGCGTTGGCGAAGTACATCTTCGCTCATCTTCGTGCGTGAATCCAACAACATGAACGTCGGCTGAACAAGCTCGGGTGGCACGCCCTCGTCTTGCATCCAAGCAACCCATGACATGCGGCTATAGAACTTGACCCGCACATTCTTTGGCGTGAACCCTAGAGAGCGAAGCAGGTCTACACAGCACGCGATGCACTCGGCGTCGGCGCGGGCTTTGGATTCGGCGAGTTGATCGTCCGTCGGCTTGCCTTCTCCAAGTCCCGGCAACCCGATGAAGTCCACGTTCCATTGCAAAAACTCGCGGAGGCGGCCTCGTTGGGGGCGTTCGGCCCGAAAGAACGGCCCAGCCGTGAACCACTTCGTGGGCTTGCTGAGTTGGGCGGCCCGGGCGGCGTACATGCGGGCGAGTGTGGGCGTGAACTCTGGGCGCAGGACGTACGGCGGGCCGCGGCTCGGATCGCGGACGGCCTCGACATCCTCGGGGCTTTTGCCGCTGAACACGCCGAACATCTCGGCCAGGATGCCGTCGCCGGATTTGACCTTGTAGAGCTCGGCGTCTTCAAAGGTCGGGCCGTCGATCTCCTCGAACCCGTGGCGGATGGAGGCGTTTCGCCAGGCCTCGGTGATGAAACGGCGGAGGTTGGCGTCGTCGGGGTAGAGGTCGCGGGTGCCCTTAGGAGCCTGGAAGGAGCGTTTGGCGGGCTTGGCGGGGGCCGGCTTTGGAGGATTCGGGTTGTTGGCGTCGGGCATTGGCGGTAGGGTAGGGGACGGGCCGGACGGCGGCAGAGTTGCGAGGGACTGGGGACATGGGCAGGCCTTTGAATCTGGTCATCATGCTGGCGATTCTGGCGGGGGGGTTCGCGTTCGTCGGGACGCTACTCACCGCGCCCGGGCAGTTCAGCGTCGGGGCGTATGGGAACGAGGTCCGCGTGGCGGCGATCGAGGGGAACTGGACGCGGGTGGGGCGGGTATCGCGGCGGGCCATCCGGCGGGCGCCTGGCCTGCAAGACGCGCTGCTGTTCTGGGGATGGTCAGAGGACAAACTCGAACATCCGCGCGGGGCCGAGATGGTGTGGACACGCCTGCGCGACTCCGCACGCCGGTCGATCGCCGAGGGAAACCGGAACTCGGACCAGTGGTACTACCTTGGCTGGGGTCTGCACGGGCTGGGGGATGAGCCGGGGGCCCAGCGGGCGTGGGATGAACTGATCGCGCGGATGCGCGGCGTGGGTCGCTACAACGCGACCTGCTACCTGACCCTGGCGGGCGAGCATGAGCGGGCGCTGGAGATCTGGGAGCGATTGGCCGAGAGCGGAGAGCAGGTGGACACGCGGTGGGCGGAGGTCGATCCGGACCTGGAGGCGATCCGCGCCCAGCCGCGGTTCGTGGCGGGGCTGGAGTCGATCCGGGCGCGGCAGCGAGCGGCGGCGGAGAGCCGGACGAGGATTTGATCGGGTGGCCGGCGTGCCCGGTCTGGGCAGCGTGGATTGCTGAGTGCGAGGCGCGGTTGCTGCCCCGCAGGTTCGGTGGACAGGGCTGAGGAGTCTGCAGATGCGGATCGATCAACGTGGCGTGTGGTGTGCGGCGGGCACGGCGGCGGTGCTGGTGGCGGGCCTGGGCGCGCCCGCGCTGGCGCAGGCGGACAAGCCGACGATGTTCATCCCCCACTACTACTCGCTGGGTGGGCGGGTCGTGACGCTGATCCTGAACCCGGACGGCTCGCTGACCATCGCCGGATCGTTCCCGGCGGGAATCTGGACCACCGCGTGCTCGCTCTCGCCCGATGGGCAGTACCTGGCGGTGAGCAACGCCAGCGGGTGCGACGACGGGAACTGCAACTTCGAGGACTTCCGCATCTTCCGCGTGAACGCCGACTCGACACTGACGCAGGTCGCCTACCGGCAGATTCCGACGTCGCCGCTGGCGGTGCAGTGGATGGGCAACCAGTTCGTGGCCGTGACGATCACCAACTCGGGCGCGGCGGGGTCGAGCGTGTCGTCGTACCGCTTTGACCGCCTCACCCAACAGATCTCGCTGGTGGAGACCGAGCCGGTGGGCGGGTTCAACGCCTATCTCGAGTATGACCCGGCGGCCAACGCGCTGTACACGCAAACGACCACCAACACGCTCATCCATCGCTGGAACGTCGCCCCCACGGGGCACCTGACCAAGGAGGGCGAGGTCTTCACGAGCGGCGTGTACCCCATCGACCTGATGCTGAACCGGGCCGGGAGTCGGCTGTACACCGCCGGCGGCATCAGCGCGGGCGGGCACGCGCTCGGTGGGTTCACGGTCAATCCGCTGGGCTCGCCCACGATCCTGGACCCGCTCGCGGGCGCGCCGTTCTTCAGCCCGGGTCAGTCCCCGGCGTACCTGACGTTCAGCCAGAACGACTCGATCCTGTTCGTGGGGCACGGAACGGATGCGACGGTGCGGTCGTTCCTGGTCGATCGGCCGACGGGCTCGCTCACGCCAACCGGGTTCGCGTTTGATGTGGGCTTGCAGGGGACGATTGGCGACATCGCGGTGATGGGCGACAAGGTCATCATCATCGACGACTCGACGGCGATCGACGGGATCTATGGGGTGTATGTGTTCCAGATCCATCCCGACGGGAACTTCACGCAGATCGGGAACATCCTGGAGACCGGCACGCCGCGCCCCGAGGGGCGGATGTCGGTCTGGATGCCGCCGGAGGCGCCGGAGTGCCGAGCGGATCTGACCACGGGTGCGGTGCCCGGCCAGCCCGGGTTCGGAATCCCGAACGGAATCCTGAACAACGATGACTTCTTCTACTACCTCTTTGCGTTCGGAGCTGGTAATCTGGGCGTCGCCGACCTGACGACCGGGGCGGTGCCCGGGCAGCCCGGCTATGGGGTGCCCAACGGGGTGCTCAACAGCGACGACTTCTTCTACTACCTCACGCTGTACGCGGCGGGGTGCTAGAGGCCGCCGGGTTCGGACATAGGATTGAGGTCGCGTGTGTGATCGGAGCCCGGCGCTGGTTTTGGGCCTGGGGTTGTGCGGTCGGGCACGGGGTTGCGAGTCGAATGGGGCAAGTTCACGAGCTGGGACGCCGGGGGTCCTTGGGGGAGTCTGACATGAAGCGTTATGCGATCGCGGCGGCCATGGGTGGTCTTGTGGCGCTGGCGGGGACGACGGCGAGCGCGGCGGGCGCGCCTGCCGATGGGCGCGCGGCGGCGGGCCGGGCGAGCGTCGGCGTCGCGCCCGCGTTTGTCGGGCTGACCCAGACGAGCGTGCTGGTCGAGGTCTCGCGATCGGAACTGGCGGCGCAGGCGGAGGCGTCCGGGGCCATGGGGCTCGCGCCGCGGGTGCGGCTGGACGGGGTGCCGCTGGATGTGTCGCGGACGGTGAACCTGGAGTTGGTGCGGTTCCGGGCGACCACGCCGGACGCGCGGTTTGAAATCATGACGCCCACGGGGAGTCGGCCGCTGGACTTTGATCCCGAGCAGGTCGTGCTGCTGCGCGGGCGGGTTGAGGGGTATCCCGAGTCGCACGTCTACCTGGCGATCGGGTCTCGGGTGACCAATGGGTGGATCGACCTGGGGCCGGGGGCGGGCTCGACGGGCCAGCCGCGGAAGTACTGGGTGCGGGAGGCGGATCGAAACTGGCCCGCCCAAGGCGCCGGCGCGCCCGACGCGAGCCAGTTGCAGATCTTCCCGGCGATCCCGGGAGCCGGTGGCGGACAGGGAACCGTGCCCGCGGTGCTGTGCGGGACGGACACCTCGGCGTGGCCCGCGGCGTCGGAGCACTCCTCGCTGTCGACGATGGGGATGCCGCCGATGGGCCCGGGGGCGTCCATGCTGGACGGGGGCACGGTGCTTGGGATGAAGCAGGTCGAGGTGGCGTGCGACACCGACAACGAGTACTACACGCTGTTCAACGACGCGACGGCGGCGGGTGAGTACATCGTGCAGCTGTACGGAGCGATCAGCGACATCTACATCACCGAGGTCCGCTCGACCGTGGTGCTCACGTACTTCCGGCTGTGGACGACGCCCGATCCCTTCACCAGCGCCAGCCCGCTCGACCAGTTCCGGACGCACTGGAACACCAACATGCAGGCCATCCCCCGGGACACGGCCCAGCTGCTCCAGGCGAGGGCCAACCTCTCGGCGGGCGGCGTGGCCTATCTGCCGGGACTGTGCGACGGAGCGGGCTACTCCTGGACCGGCTATGTGCTGGGGCACTTCGGCGATCCCTTCCGCACCGACGACTTCTCGCGGGATGTGGGCATCGCCGCGCACGAGCTCGGGCACAACGTGGGCTCGCGACACAACCATGACTACGGGCTGGACACCTGCCAGAACGCGACGACCCCGGCGGCCCGCAGCGGGATCATGGGCTACTGCTCCCAGACCGTCTCGGGCGCGGGCGGCACCATGGACCTGCGGTTCGAGACGATCCCGCGGATCGACATCCGGAACACGCTCAACCTCAAAGCCTGCATCGCCAACGACTGCAACTTGAACGCCGTCGCCGACAGCCAGGACATCTTGCTGGGCACGAGCATCGACTCGAACCAGGACGGCGTGCCCGATGAGTGCCAGGACTGCAACGGGAATCAGGTCCTGGACCCCATCGAGATCACCCTGGGGCAGGTGCCGGACGTCAACCAGAACGGGCTGCCCGATTCCTGCGACCCGGATTGCAACGCCAACGCCGTGCCGGATGACGTGGACATCTTCCTGGGCACCAGCACCGACGCCTATCTCAACGGCATCCCCGATGAGTGCGAGGTGGACTGCGACGAGAACGGCATCTCGGACTACACCGACATCCGGCTGAGCATGCCTCTGGACGTCGACCGGGACGTGGTGCTCGACTCCTGCCAGGACTGCGACAACGACCAGGTGATCGATCGCTACGAGCTCGAGCACGCGCACCACGCCTGGGTCACCTCGCTGACCGATGCGAAGGTCCGCGAGTTCCACTCGGCCACCGGCGTGCTGACCCAGCTCTCGGCCAGCGGGGTGAGCGAGGGCGGGGACGTGCTCATCACGCCCGATGGGCGGATCCTGGTCACCAGCACCACCGACTCCCGCATCCTCGAGTTCGCGGTCGACGGCACGCTGCTGGCCGATCTCGCCGGCCCGGCCCAGGGGCTGAACAACCCCACGTTCATGACGCTGGACCCGGCGGGCGATCTGCTTGTCTCCAACCGCGGCACCAACAGCATCCTCAAGTTTGACATGCCCTCGGGCGCGCCGATGGGCACGTTCGTCGCGTCCAACCCGGGCGCTCTGGTGGCGCCCTACGGGCTGGCGTACGGACCCTCGGGCAACCTCTATGTCGCCACCCAGAATCGTGTGCTGGAGTACAACGGCACCACCGGGGCCTACATCCGCGTCCTCGTGGCCTCGGGCGCGGGGCAGTTGTCGGGCGCGCGAGGCGTGTGCTGGCTGCCCTCCGGGCACCTGCTGGTCGCCTCGATCACCAACTTCCGAATTGTCCGGTACGACGGGACGACCGGCGCCTCCATGGGCCAGTGGCAGACGGGCGGCAACGGAAACGTGCTGATCCTCGACCAGCCGTGGGACATCGTGATCGGGCCGACCGGAGACGTGTTCTGCTCGGCCAGCGGGCTGGACCCCGAAAATGTGTGGGGCGGGCCCGAGCCGCTGCATGTGACGACCGGTCGCGTGTTCCAGTACAACCCCAACAGCGGATGGTTGATCAAGGCCTATGTCGTCGGACGCGACACGGGGTTGTACCGCCCCAGCGGCATCGCGTTCTACCCGGACTTCGGGACCGACTGCAACCTCAACGCCCTGCCGGACGAGTGCGATATCTCATCCGGGCGATCCCAGGACGCGAACCTGAATGGCGTGCCCGACGAGTGCGAGTGCCCCGGAGACCTGACCACGGGCGCGATCCCGGGCCAACCGGGCTATGGCGTGCCCAACGGCGTGCTCAACAACGATGACTTCTTCTACTACCTGGCCCAGTTCGCGGCGGGCAACCTGGCGGTGGCCGACCTGACCACCACGGCCATACCGGGCTCTGCGGGCTACGGCGCCCCCAACGGGGTCATCAACAACGACGACTTCTTCTTCTATCTGATCCAGTTCCAGGCCGGCTGCAACTGAGCGGAGCCGCTTGCGTGAGCACGCGGCGTTTCCACCGGGTCCGCTCTTGCTCCAGAAACAGGATTCACCACAGACGCACGGAGGAAGCCACGGGCACCGGGTGCCACCACGCGCGGCTTTGAGCGGCGGGTGCGGACGCTCAAGCGGCACTCGACCGCACGCCCCGCGGGGCAACGCGGGCTGGTTGTGCCGGTGCGTCGCCTACTCCGCGTGCTCACGCACGCGGCTCGGTCGCGGCCAACGCGGGCCGCTTCTTGCCCCAGAAGATCTGATCCGGCCTGAGCCACACGATCGCCGCCCCAGCCGAGAGCAGGCTCACCACCGACTCGACCGCGCTGGCCAGCAGCATGACCACCGCCAGGTCCTCGCCGCCCGCAAGGCCGAGCACGCCGGCGACGGCGGTGGTGCCCGCCTCCCGCGTGCCCAGTTGCCCGGCCGGGCTGGCGACGCCGATCAGGAAGTAACAACTCGCGACCAGCAACGCGTCCTGCCAGGGAAGCGCGACGCCCAGGATGCCCGCCGCGATGGTGAACCGGGTCGCCTGCACGCCCAGGTCGCCCAGCCAGAGGGCCGACTCGCCGCACACGGCCCACGGCGAGGCCAGCATGTCCAGCCCGGCGTGCAGACGGGCGAACACCCGCGTCCGCACGAGGCAGCGGGCGATCCGGGCGTCGATGCGGTCGAGCATCCGCTCGGCCAGACGCTCGATCCGGTCTCGCCCTCTCGCCCCGGCGAACAGGCGGGCCACCAGCACGATCGTGGCCAGACCGAGGGCGACCCCGCCGAATCCGGCGGCCAGCCAGACCCAGTCGATGCCCCGGCGCCACAGGCTGACGCTCACCAGCGGGCCATACGTCGCCAGCAGCACCGCGCCCATGCCGGCGAACCACGCGCCGATGGTGAGCAAAGGCACGCCATCGCGCTTGGAGTGGATCAGCACGCGGCACAGGATGCTGAGCTTGAAGGGGAGGTAATTCAGGAAACTGGCCAGCGCGTTGGTGGCCACGGTGCCCACGATGCTCAGGCGTTTGACCGGGCGCATCGCGACCCAGAACACCAGGCCGTTGAGGATGATCGAGAGCAGGCTCAGGCCGGCGATGGCGGCCACATCCGTGATCGAGGCCTCTCCGAGCCGCTGGATCTGAGCCCGGTTGTCCTCGCTCAGCGCCTGGCGGGCGCACCACCAAAGCAGCAGGATGCCGATCAGGAAGGCGATGGTCTGGACGCCGATGCGAAGGCCGCGGCGCTTCTGCTCCAGGATGGGCAGGCCGGCGTCATCCGCGGTCGCGTCGACTGGGGCAACGGTGGCCCCGCGAGCGTCGACGACATCGCCCGTGACGCTCGCCGGGCGGTCGGTCGGTTCGGCGGTGCCTGACGGCGCATCGGGCGTTCCGGGCTCGTTGCCGGGCGGCGGCCCGCTCGGCTTCGCCTGCTCCTGTTCACTCATCGCCGCCTCCCGCCTCGGCTTCCGGGAGCAGAAAGAGCGCTTGCCGGGGCTCCCACTCGGCGATGGTCGGCCCCAACGTCCGCACCCACGCGGCCAACCGCTCAGGCGTCACGGCGGGGTCGTACCAGCCGCTGCGCTGGTATCGAGAGAGTTCGGCGAAGTTGACGAGCACATGCGTGACGCCGCGCCGGCGAAGGTCGGCGGTCCACCAAACGGGGTCGCGTCCACCCTGCGCGCGAACGCTCTCTCCGAGTGGAGACGTGTCCCACGTCGTGTGCCAGAGCAGCTCGACGCCCGCGGCGGGTGCGGGCGCTGCGATTGGGTTGGTCAAGCTCGAGTTCGGCGTCGACGCGGCGTGGTCGCTCCGAGCCGCGGCCACGCCACGCGGGAGCCGCGCGGTGTAATAAAGAGGTGCCGAGTCGCCCAGTAAGTACACGCGTGATCCCGCCGGCACCCCGCGCCGGAGCAGAGACGCCGCGGTCTCGGCCGGGTCCATGGCGTACTCACCGCTGAACGCGCCAGGCCCCAGGATCGTCATCTCGTTGGGGCCGCCGCCTCGCTGCTGCGCGAAGGTCACCACGAGCACATTGCACTGCCAGAGCACCAGCAGCACGCCCAGGACCCAGCGCACCCGCTCGCCAGCCGACGTGCCGCGCCCTCCGCGCCGGTCACCCTTCCCGCCTTCGTCGCCCCCTCCCGCGCCTGCCAACGCCATGGCCACCAACGCGCACGCCGGGATGACCAGTGGGATCAGGAATCTCGACTGCAAGTGGGTCGTGAGCAGCCATGCCGCGACCCCCAGCCCCAGCATCGCACCCATCACCACCGCACCCATCCACCGCCCCGCTTGTGCCGGTCTATGTGGCCTCCGTGCCTCGGTGGTGGACTCCTGACTCCTTCCCGCGGCGCCCGTCGATCGGAGGCTCAGGCCCAAAGCCGCGACCAACCCCCCCACCGCCGCGGGAAACAGCACGCCGAACTGCGGATTGAGCATCCCCCGCCAGCGCTCGACATCGCGAGCCCCGCCCCCCGCACCGGCGTCCGGCGCGACCAGCAGCCCAAGGCGGTCGAGCAACGACCCCTCGAACGCATGACCCGAGGCGTATCGAGCGACCTGCTCGGGCGTCCAGTGGGCCGAGCCGAACACGCCGCTCGCAAACGGGAACACCGGGTTGCCGCCGACCATCCAGTTCCGCACCATCCAGGGCATCAGCATCGCCAAGCCCGCCGCCGCACCCGCGATCCCAAGCAGGATCCATTCCCGCGGCCGGCTCGTCATCAACAGAGCAACCGCCACCCCCGGCGCGACAAACGTCATCGCCGTCGGCTTGAATCCGCACGCCCCGCCCACCAGCGCGAAGGCGGCCGTCGTGTTTCCGTCGATGATTCGCGACGAAAACGAGC
>CAZHKB010000096.1:0-9197 GCA_964533405.1 uncultured Phycisphaeraceae bacterium
GCCGCCGTTGAAGCCGGCGTTGAACCCGCCGTTGAAGCCCGTGGCGCTCGGGGCGAACGCGTTGGTGTAGTTCGGGAACCAGTTCTGCGCGAACCACGGGGTCCAGTTCTGGGTGTTCGTCGGGAACTGGCCGCCGAACCCGTTGAACGACCCGTTCACGCCCAAAGGCACAGACGTGCCGAACGGCAGGTTGTACCCGTACGGCTGCGTGTACCCGAAGTTGTTGCTCAGGCTCTGCGCGATCGGGTTGACCAGCCCGGCCGGCGTGGTCGGGATGCTGTTGAACATGCCGCCGGTCGGGCCGACGCACACGCCGGGCGGGCACGAGCAGTCACCGCTGACCGGGCAGTTCACGCCGTTCTGCACGCCCCAGGGCGCCTGGCCCTGGACGCCCCAGGGGGTCTGGGCGATCCACGGATTCACCGTGTTCCAGCCGATCGGCAGGCCCGTCGTGAACGGGTTGTTCCCCCAAGCGGTGAAGGGGTTGTAGATCGAGGGGTTGGAGGCGTTGGAGATGGGGCAAGTGAAGGGGTTGTTGATCGAGCCCGTGAACGGGTTGGGGAACGAAGCGGTGAACGGGTTGGTGATCGGCGAGGTGTAGGGGAGGGTGTTGGTGATGGGAGAGCCGTACTGGCCGCCGAACGTGTTGATCCCCGAGGCCGTGAAGGGGTTGGTCTGGCCGTTGAACCAGCCGCTGACCGGGCTCTGGAACACTGAGGTCCAGGGGGTGTTGGCCCAGGGGTTCACGCCATTGACCGCGGCAACGGGGTTGACGGCGTTGAAGCCATTGAACCCGTTGAAGCCATTGAACCCGTTGAAGCCGGTCGTCCCGTTGTAGCCCGTGATGCCGTTGAACGCGCCGAAGGGATTGACGGTATTGGGGGGATTGAAGCCGTTGAAGGAGTTGATCGTGTTGAAGGGGTTGATCGGGTTGCCCCACGCGCCGGGCAGCGTCTGACCGATCGAGGGCACATAGCCGGGGTTCCAGCCGGGCAAGCCGGTCGTCCCGTTAAAGCCGACAAGGCCATTGAACGCGGGAGCGCCCAAGCCCGAGCCCACGCCCGAGAACCAAGGCGTCTGGACGCCCTGCACAAAGCCCGTCACTCCCGGCACAAAGCCCGGGACAAACCCGGGAACGCCGGTCACCGGAACCGTGCCCTGCACGCCCGCGTTGACCGGCTGACCCGCGAACTGCCCGCCGTGCCCAACGTGCTGGCCGGCGTGCTGATTCGTGAACTGACCATTGCTCGTCGTCTGCGTTGCCATCATCTTCCTTTCAAGAGGTTGAATCCGAGCCGTGAATCGCTCTGCCGGCCCGCGAAACCCCGCGGCCAGCCGTGTTCTGTCCTGTTTCCGCGCGACGCGACACCCATCGCCCCCTTCCGGGCCGACCTTGTCACGACGCTGTCTGGTTGCCCCACGCGTTCCCGCCGCTCAGCAGGCGGGCACGCTCCGTTTCTTGCGGGAACGCCGCCGAAGCCCCAAGGCTCCAGAGGCGACGACCCCGCTGCACCAACTTCCGGCGATCACCATGCGTGCGTGGCTTATCGACCCTTCGAACTCCCACCTTTGGAGGTCGCCCCCGGTTCGCCGCACGTTTCTCATTCCACCCCACGGGCGCAACCCTGGCCCGAAACTCCCGGTTCGGCCCACCGCCCCCCCGGACTCGGGGGCTTCCCACGCGCAACTCCCGACAGCCCGCCCCTGGCACCGCTTTGCTCCCGACTTTGCTCATCCCCTCACGCCCACCCGCGTCGATGAAACACGCGCGATGATCCAGGCGTAGCGCAACCAGGCCGCTGGCCTACGCACGCGAAGTCTGCCGCCTCGGCGGAACCTTTCGCCGCGCCCCGCGTCAATCCTCGCATCTCGGCAACCCCGGCCCTGGTGGGCCGACGCCGACCCTTGGGTGACCCCGTGAACGCCCCACGCTCCAATCCGTTCGCCGCCCGCACCGCCCTGGCCGCCCGAGCCGCCCTGTGCGGACTCACCACCCTCGCGGCTCACGCCCCCGCCCAATCCGCTCGCCCCGCCTTCCTCCCGCTCCCCTTGCTCGCCAGCGACCACGAGACGCTGGCACTCTCACGCGCCCAGACGCTCGCCCGCATGGAAACCCCCGTGGAAATCCGCCTGGCCGAGCACCCCCTGCACGACGTCATCCGCTACCTCGCCCTGGTTGCGGAAGTCCCCCTCGACCCACTCTGGATCGACGATCGGCCCGACGCCCCGAAGACCATCGGCCTGGATCCCATGACCCCGATCACCCTGAACACCCAAGGCCTCACGGTCCTGCAAGCGATCGAAGTCACACTCGACCTTGCCGCCGACGCGCAGCGACTCGACTTCGGCGCCACCTGGCAGTTCTCCCCAACTGGCACGATCGAGCTCGGCCCGCGCGAACGCCTCAACCGTCCCGCGGCATGCCGCACCGAGGTCTACGACGTTCAGGACCTTCTCACAATCCTGCCCGAACCGCCAGACGCCCCCCGGTTGGACGCCTCGACCGCCGGGCAACCCCTCGGCCCCGGCTCAGGGCCCGACCAGTGGGTGTTCCCGTCCGATAACACATTGGCACCTCCACCGGCCCGTCCCGATCGCGCCGCCAACTTCCGCGATTTCATCATGGCGATGGTCGAGACGCCGCAGTGGGAGCCCAATGGCGGCCCCGCGATCATCCAGATCTACGAAGGCGCTCTGGTGATTCACGCACCCGACTACATCCACCGTGCCCTGGTTGGCCCACTGGGCGAGCCTGCCCGATCAAAGTCCGAATAACTGGCCAGAATACGTCCACGGCAATGCCGTGCGCTTCTTGGAAGTCTCGACGGTTCCTGCTTGTATGTGGTATGCTTCCCTCGTTCGTTCGAGGTTTGTCGAAGGGAACTCCGATGGTCCGCACTCGCTTCGCCTCGTCTCTCGCCCGGGCGGCGTTCGCGCTGGCCTCCGTTGCTGGCTTGGCAGCTGTCCCGACCGCCTCCGCCCAACCGGGCCAAATCCGCGAGGCCTTGGCCTCCTCTGCCCACCAGGAGAACATCCTCAAAATGTTCGTGCCGGTGACCGTCACGTTCGAGCAGCAGTCGCTCCAGAACGTCATGGACTTCATCCAGCAGTACACCACCGCCGAGATCGAGGTCCTCTGGCTCGACGACGACAACGCCGACGGGCTTGATCCCGATGCACTCGTCTCGGTCGAGGCCAAGGACGTCACCGCCCTGGACCTCTTGGAACTGGTGCTCGAGAAGGCCGCCAGCACCGACTCGCTCTCCACCGGAAACACCTGGCAGATGACCCGATGGGGCACCATCGAGGTCGGCCCACGCGAGCGCCTCAATCGCCCGGCCGCCCGGCGCGTCCAGATCTACGACATCAGCGACCTGCTGCTCGTCATCCCGACTTACGACAACGCACCCGACTTCGACCTGCAGTCCGTCCTCCAATCCGGCCAGGGCGGCGGCGGCGGCGGCCAGAGCCCCTTCCAGGAAAACGACGAAGAGAACGCGACACCCATCCCGCGCGAGGAACGCGCGCAGCAGGTCATCGACCTCATCATCGCGCTCGTCGAATCCGACCAGTGGACCGACAACGGCGGTGATGCCGCCACCATCACCTACTACCAGGGCGGCCTCATCATCCGCGCCCCCGACTACATCCACCGCGAGGTCGGCGGCTACCCCTGGTGGCCCGCTGGCCAGGGCGTCCAGCGCATCTCCGAGGGCTACGGCCAGCGCTGGGTCACCCTCTCGCTGACGACTTCCCTCTCGGGTCCTTACCAGTTCCGCCCTGTCCCCGTCACCGCGGTCGTCCCCGGCGGCGGTGGTGGAGGCGGCGGTGGCGGCGGGGGCCCCGGCGGCCCACCCCCGGGCGGCGGCTGATCGTCATCACAAACTTGCCTGATTGACAGGAAGCCGCGGGGTCCGACCCCGCGGTTCTTCGTTCAACCCCGTACCCTCACGCCATGCTCGTCCTCACCGTCATCCAAGGTCCCGACAAGGGCAAGCGCTTCGAGCTGCCCATGAACGAGCCCCAGCTCATCGGGCGCTCGTCCGAGGCTCTCCCGCTCTCGGACAACACCGTCAGTCGCCGCCACGCCGAGCTCACCCCCGATGAGGGCGTCTGGTACCTGCGCGACCTGCACAGCCAGAACGGCACCTACCTCAACGGCCGCCGCCTGGGCGACCGCGCCCTGCTCCGCCCCGGCGACCAGATCCGCGTGGGCTCCTCGCTCTTCGTGTTCGGCGAGACCGACAGCGACGCCCTGGACGTCGTCCGCATCATGCGCCCCGACCAGATGGAGGCCGAGTTCGAGAAGACCCTCCCCAGCCGCGCCTTCGCCACCTTCCAGTCGCGCGGCGGGTCCAACGAGGACTCGGTCATCCTCTCCGAGCCCGAGCCGCGCTCGGCCGCCATCGACCACCTCCGCATCATCTACAGCCTCACCACCCTGACCACCACCCAGGTCATGGACCGCCAGCACCTGCTCAAGAGCGTGCTCGACCTGGTGTTCAGCGAGTTCCGCCCCGAGCGCGGCGTCATCATGCTCCGCGACGAGACGACCGGCGAGCTCAAGCCCGCGGTCGTCAAGTACAAGGACAAGCCCCGCGACAAGGACTCGGCCGAGATCCACGTCTCACGCACCATCCTCCAGCACACCATCAAGAAGAACGAGGGTGTGCTCTCCAGCAACGCCATGAGCGACCCTCGCTTCATGGCCGGCGACAGCGTCCAGCAGTTCCATATCCGCTCGGCCATCTGCTCGCCCATCCGCGTCCGCGAGCGCACCTTCGGCGCCATCTACATCGACTCCTCCATCGCCAACTACACCTTCACCGCCGAGCAGCTGGCCCTCATGAACGCCATCGGCCAGCACACGGGCCTGGCCCTGGCCAACGCCGATCTCTACAACGAGAAGCTCCACAACGAGCGCCTCGCCGCCATCGGAGAGACCGTCGCCAGCCTGTCGCACTCGATCAAGAACATCCTGCAAGGCCTGCGCGGCGGGGCAGACGTGGTCGAGATGGGCCTCAAAAGGGACGACCTCAAGATCGCCCGCGGCGGGTGGGACATCCTCAAGCGCAACCTCGACCGCATCGTCGCCCTCACGCTGAACATGCTCGCCTACAGCCGCCAGCGCACGATGGAGATCGAACTGACCAAGCTCGGCGCGCTGGTCGAGGACTGCGTCTCGCTGCTGCACGACCGCTGCCGCGACAAGCAGGTCGCCCTGATCGTCGATGCCGACCCCGAGATGCCCCCGGTGCCCATCGATCCCAACCTGATGCACCAGGCCCTGATGAACCTCATCAGCAACGCGGTTGATGCCGTCGAGGGCGGCAAGGGCATCGTCACCGTCCGCACCACCTACATCGACCCCGACCCCCTGCTGGGCCTGGGCAACGCCTACGCCGAGATCGAGGTCATCGACAACGGCCCGGGCATCCCACCCGAGCGGCACGAGTGGATCTTCGAGCCCTTCCGCACCACCAAGGGCCTCAAGGGCACGGGCCTGGGCCTGGCGGTGACCATGCGGATCATTGAGGAGCATCGCGGGCGCATCGTCGTCGAATCCAAGGAAGGCGCCGGCGCCCGCTTCAAGGTCATCCTCCCCGTCGATGTCGGCGACGGTCTGGACCCCTCCGCCACCGCCCAGAGCCGCAGCCCCGCCCCCGGCGGCCCCGACCCGCTCTGACGGCTGCGGGGGTAGGGAGCCTCCGGCCCCCAGTGCCGGTTCCCGCTGCATGTGCATCGATTCCGCGGCGATCTGACGTGCCGGGCCGGAGGCCCGCCGCCCCCGCCTCGAAGAGCCTGGCGTCCTCGGTCGCGCCGGCTTTTCCCATACCATGCCTCCCCGGAGGCCACCATGACCCGCACCGCCACGCTCCTCGCTCTCGCGCTCACCGCCCCCGCCCTGGGCGACCTCAAACTCGCACCCGTCTTCACCGACCACATGGTCCTGCAGCGCGAGTCGCAGTGCCCGGTCTGGGGTTGGGAGCGTCCGGGCGTAAAGGTGACGGTCACCGCGTCTTGGGGCGGCAAGGCCGAAGCGACCGCCGATGACAACGGCCGCTGGCGAGCGGACCTCCAGACGCCCGACGCCGGTGGTCCCTTCGAGCTCTCGGTGCGGGGCGACACCGGCGTCACCCTGCGCGATGTGTGGGTGGGTGAAGTCTGGCTCGCCTCGGGTCAATCCAACATGGAATGGCCGCTCAGCGCCACCGACCATGCCCAGGAGGACATCGCCGCCGCCGATGCCCAGTTCATCCGCTTCTTCACGGTGCCCAACCAGATCTCGCTGCATCCGCGTGTGGACATCGACGCGGCCTGGACCATCGTGACGCCCGAGTCGGCCCCGGGGCTGTCGGCCGTCGCCTACCACTTCGCCCGCGAGATCTCGGGCGTCAACACCGCGAACCTCGGCTGGCCCATGCCCATCGGCATCATCGCCGCCGACTGGGGCGGCACGCGGATCGAGGCCTGGATGGACGCCGAGTCCCTCGCCGCATTCGATGAGTACGCCAGCGAACTCGCCACCATCGAGCAGCTCAAAGACCCCGTCGCGCGCGAGCCGTTGATGGCCGATGCCGCCCTGAGCTGGTGGGACCGTCTGGACAGCCTGCCGGGGCAGCCCGGCAACACCTGGACGGGGCTTGAGTTCAACGACACGGGCTGGGGGACGATGCAACTGCCCGCGTCGTGGACCGGCGACCTGGCGAGTTTCGACGGCATGGTGCGGTTCCGTCGCACGATCGAGCTGCCCGCATCCTGGGCCGACAAGCCCGCCGTGCTCGAGCTCGGCCCCATCGACGACCGCGACGACGCCTGGATCAACGGCGTCCACGTCGGCGGCACCCGCGCCGACGGCGCGTGGCAGGTCGCCCGACGATACGAGGTCCCCGCCGGGGTGCTTCGGGCCGGCGTCAACGTCATCAGCGTCCGCGCGTATGACACCGGGGGGCTGGGTGGGATCAACGGTCGCGCGGACCAGATGCGCCTGTCTCTCGCGGGGCCGGCCCGTGCTGGCTCGGCTTTGCAAGCCGTGTCGGGGGCGCAGCCCCCGTCCGATCCGCCGAGCGCTCCCATCCCGCTCGCCGGCGACTGGCGCTCTCAGCGGGGCACCGCCGTCGCCCAGCTCCCGCCCCAGTCCCAGCCCGTCAACCTCGACGCCAACACCGCCACCGCACTCTACAACGCCATGATCCACCCGCTCATCCCGTTCAAGGTCCGCGGCGTGATCTGGTACCAGGGCGAGTCCAATCGCGGCAACGCGTCGATGTACGCCGATCTCATGCGGTCATGGATCGCTTTGTGGCGAGATGGGTTTGAAGGTGCGGACATGCCCTTCTACTGGGTCCAGATCGCGCCCTACGGCTACGCGAGCGACGGCGGCCAGACCGTCGCCCTCCGCGAGGCCCAGGCCGCGGCCACCGATGTCGAGCACACCGGCATGGTCGTCACCACCGACATCGGCGACAACGCCGACATCCATCCAAGCAACAAGCGGGACGTCGGTCATCGCCTCGGCCGGCTGGCGCTGCGCCACACATACGGCGATCAGTCCGTCGTCGCCTCCGGCCCGACGCTTCGCACCGCCGCGCCGGCGCTTGGCGCGAGCGGTCAAGGACGCTTCTTGAAGCTCGAGTTCAACTCCGCCGACGGCCTGACCCACCAGATGACCGCCCCAACCACGGGGTTCCAGGTCGCCGGCCAGGACCGACGCTTCCACCCCGGCACCATCATCATCACAGGTTCGAGCGTAATGGTCAGCTCAGCCGAAGTCAGCCAGCCCGTCGCCGTCCGTTTCAACTGGTCCCGCTCGCCCGAGGCCAACCTCTTCAACGCCGCGGGCCTTCCCGCAGCCCCGTTCCGCACCGACGACTGGGCCGACGACACCGTGACCTACAGCCACGAGGCGACGCTCGAGGCCCTCCGCACCCGCGAGCCGGGCTTCGTCGATCTCTTCAACGGCACCGACCTGACCGGCTGGACCTTCGTCAACGCCACCGAGCAGACCTGGTCCGTCGCGTCCGACGCCGACGGCCCGTTTATCCACTGCACCGGCATCCCCACCGGCGTCATCCGCACCGACAAGCAGTACGAGAACTTCATCGTCGAACTCGAGTATCGCCACATCGTCCCAAATGGCAACGCCGGCTTCTTTGTCTGGTCCGACCCCATCCCCGTCCGCGGCGCGCCCTTCACACGCTCCGTCGAGGTCCAGGTCATGGACGGGCAGGAGGGCAACGGCTTCACGTCCGATGGCGACATCTTCCCCATCTGGGGCGCGACCATGACCCCGCTCAACGGGCGCCAGGGCTCCAGCCGCGCGTTCCCCACCGAACGCCGCAGCAACCCGGCCCCCATGTGGAACCACTACCGCGTCGAGTGCATCGACGGCAAGATCAGTCTCGCCGTCAACGGCAAGGTCGTCACGCAGGGGCACTCGATCTCGCCCCGCCGCGGCTACATCTGCCTCGAGAGCGAGGGCACCGAGGTCCACTTCCGCAATATCCGGATCAAGGAACTCCCCGCGGCCTCGCCCGCGATTCCCGCCGAGCAGTCGGCCACGCGTGCCCAGGGCTCCCGCCCGCTCTACAACGGCGTCGATTTCTCCGGCTGGGATTTCAAGCCCGAGCATGAGGGCCACTGGACCGCGGCCGACTGGCGCCTCGCCTTCGACGGCCAAGGGGCCGACCTCTGGAGCAAGGAGTCCTTCAAGGATTTCGTGCTCATCTGCGACTGGCGCTGGACCACCCCGGGTACGCCCACCGATCGCCCCGTCATCCTGCCCGACGGCTCGGTCAAACTCAATCCAGACGGCTCGCAGGCCATGCAGAATGTCACCGATGCCGGCGACTCGGGCATCTACCTCCGCGGATCATCCAAGTCTCAGGTCAACATGTGGTGCTGGCCCATCGGCTCGGGAGAGGTCTACGGCTACCGCACCGACGCCGCGATGCCCGCCCAAGTCCGCGCCGGCGTCACGCCGCGCGCGGTCGCCGACTCCCCCATCGGCCAGTGGAACCGCTTCGAGATCACCATGAAGGGTGACCGCCTGACCGTCGTCCTCAACGGGCAGACCGTCCTCGAAAACGCGGAGCTCCCCGGCGTCGCCGCCGAAGGCCCCATCGCGCTCCAGATGCACGGCAACCCCATCGAGTTCGCGAACATCTACATCAGGCCGCTCGACTGACCGAGCCGCG
>CAZHKB010000097.1:0-9188 GCA_964533405.1 uncultured Phycisphaeraceae bacterium
CAAGGGGCGGTTCAGCCTCCGGCGTTTCTATCAGCGGCGGATCGCGCGGATCTTTCCCGTGTTCTTTCTGGTGGCCGCCGCCACGATCGTCGCCGCGTGGTTCCTGTACTCGACACAGGACCTGGCCTCCGCGGGGGTCAATCTGGCGGCGGCGACGCTGTCGCTGGCGAACGTGAAGTACATGCTCCAGGACAACTACTTCGAGATTTCCAAGGACGCCCAACCTTATCTGCACTACTGGTCGCTGTCGGTCGAGGAGCAGTTCTACATGGCCTATCCGCTGGTGCTGTTTGTGCTGCGCCGATGGATCAGGAAGCGCAGTCTCCAGTTCGGGCTGCTGGCCGCCGCGCTGGTGGTCAGCCTGGCGCTGTGCATCGGTTTGACCATGAAGAACCCGACGTGGGCGTTCTATCTGCTGCCCACCCGCGGGTGGGAACTTCTGGCGGGCGGGCTGCTGGCGATCTGGTCGGCCAATGGGTGGCCCTGGCCTGGTTCGCGGGTGCGGGGCGTGCTGGGCGTCGCAGGTCTGGTCATGGTTCTCGCCTCGTTCGTTGTGCTGGGCGAGAGCCCGCAGTTTCCGGGCTTCCTGGCGGCGCTGCCGGTTGTGGGGACGTGCCTGATCATCGCGAACGATCCGGCCTCGAAGTCTGTGGTCGAGCGTGGGCTGGGCACGCGCCCGATGGTCACGATCGGCAAGCTGTCGTACTCAATCTATCTGTGGCACTGGCCCATCTTCTCGTTCACGGACTATGCGCTGTACACGCACCCCGAGCCCACGCGGATCGCGATCAAGGTGGGCCTCACCGTGGTCTGCACGCTGGCGAGTTACTTCCTGGTCGAGAAGCGGGCGCGGGCCTACCTGAACGAGGACCGCAGGTGGGTGCTGGCGTTCGCGTCGGTCGCGGTTCTGGGGGCGGCGTTCGTGGGCGCGGGCGTGACGATCCGGGGGCACTTCTTCCTGGACGCGAAGCCATCCTCCGTCGCCGCCGGCGGTCTGCATGTGCGATCCGGTCCATCCGGCGAGCGGACGGGCGGCATCCTGCTGATGGGCGACAGCAACGCGACCATGTACGGAACCACCCTGCGCGAGGTCGCTGGGCGGCTGGCTCTCCCGCTGGATATCGTCGCCGCCGCTGATGGGTACCCATTGCCCAATCCCTCGGGCCAGCCGCACGCGATCTGGAACGATTCCCTGGCCGCGGCCCGGGCGCTGCGTCCGGCGACGATCATCTATGTGCTGGACTGGACGGGCAAGTTCGGGGGCGATCGCACCGTGCTGCCGATCGCGCTCGAGCAGATCGCGCCGCTGGCCGAACGCATCATCCTCATCACGCAGCCCGCGAACCTGCGGCCCGGCTCAACCCGCGAGGCGATCCGGTCGGGGGCGTCACCGGTCTTCGTGGAGGATCCGGGCGTTCGCCGGCGGCGGCTGGAGGCCAATGACCACGTCCGAACCTTGGCGGGGCCGGGCGTGCGCGTCATCGACATCGAGTCGATCTTCTCGCGCCCCGACGGCACCATTATTTACGCGGCCGGTGAAGGGCGCTTCCTGTACCAGGATACGACGCATCTGTCGGGAGACGGGGCGATGCTGGTCCTGCCGCAGATCCTCGAGGCGCTCTCGGCACCCTGAGCTGTCCGGGCGCCGCTCCGTCGCCCCAGCCGCCCCTGTTTGAGGGAGGGCTTCGGTGGCGCCAGACACAACTGGTGGCTGGAGCCCGCTCTCACGGTCTGGCTGCCCATCGATCGTGCGATTGCCGTCCTGACTCCCGGGGGCTCCCGGCGACAGCACAACCGCTCGCCGTCCGTTTGCGTAGTATGCTTGTCGCCCGCCCGGGTCCTGAACTGCTCCGGCTTGCTGTCGGCGGCGCCCCGGTGTCCGGGTCGTGTATCGTGTCGGGCTGTTCCCGCTCCGCCCCTTGGGCGGGGACAATGTTTGACCATCTCCCGAGCGTGGCGGCGTGCCGGCCCGGGCCTATCCCTGGAGCACAGCCTTGGCGTTGTTTGGTCGTAAGAAAGACGAGGCGCCCGCGGCGGTGAAGCCGGCCACGGCGGGAAACGGCTCGAAGCCAGCGGGCGACCCCGCACCCGCCGGCGACGGTGATTCGAAGGCCACCGAGTTCCGCGCGTCGCCGGAGAAGGCCGCCCGGTTCTTCGCGCACGCCAAGACGGTTCACGAGACGACCAACTACGAGTACGCGATGCGCCTGTGGCTGGACGGGCTGCGGCACGATCCGACCAACCAGGACGGCGTCCAGAACTTCTTCAAGTCCGCCGGTGCGTTCTTGGCCACGCCCAAGTCCAGACCCAGCAAAGAGACCAACGGGCTGTTCAAGGGGCGCGACCCCTTGGAGCGGTACCTGCGCGGGCTGCTGGACTGGGCCTTGAACCCGGAGAACGCGGGCGAGGCGGTGGGTGCGGCGGAGGCGGCGGCCAAGTTCCACGGCGACAAGGTCGACCTGGGTGAGATCACGCACTGGATGGCCGAGCGGGCCCTGGGCGCGATCATGCGCGACAAGAAGCCGAGGAAGGAGCTGGCGGTGCGGCTGATGGCCGCGACCAAGAAGGTCGGGGCGTATGACCTGGCGGTTCGGTCGGGCGATCTCGCCGTCAGGCTGGACCCCAGCGACGGCGACCTGGCGACGGAGGTGCGGAACCTCTCGGCCCAGGCGACGATGAGCAAGGGCGGGTTTGAGCAGGGGGGCGACTTCCGCAGGAACATCAAGGACGCCGAGGCCCAGCGCCGGCTCGAGGAAGAGCAGCGGATCGTCAAGACCGAGGACGTGAAGGAGCGGGTGCTCAAGGCGACCGAGGAGGAGTATCGCCTCCGCCCGACCGACGTGCCGACCATCAACAAGTACGCCCGGGCTCTGCGCGAGATGGGCGGGGATGAGAACGAGAAGCGGGCCATCAACCTCTATATGAAGGCCTTCGAGAGCACCAAGCGATTCAACTTCCGCGAGGAAGCCGGCGACCTGAAGCTCCGGCGGGCGGCCCGCGCGCTC
The DNA here is from genome assembly GCA_964533405.1 of uncultured Phycisphaeraceae bacterium. Classification (GTDB taxonomy): domain Bacteria; phylum Planctomycetota; class Phycisphaerae; order Phycisphaerales; family UBA1924; genus JACKHA01. The sequence goes on from CAZHKB010000097.1 coordinate 3,006, forward strand.
CAGCAGTATCGCGACAAGGCCGAGGCCAATCCGACGGACGCTCAGGCGGTGGGCAACGCCAGGCAGGCCGAGATCAAGTACCGCGAGATGGAGATCGAGGAGTTCAGGCTGCGCGTCGAGCAATACCCGACGGACCTGACCAAGAAGTTCGACCTGGGCAGCCGTCTGTTCGACATGGCCCGCCTGAAGCAGAACGCGGGCGACGCGACGGGCGGCGGGCTGTTCGAGCAGGTGATCCCGCTGCTGCAGGAGGCCAAGATCGACCCGCGGGCGCGGTCGCAGGCGTCCAACTTCCTCGGGCAGTCGTTCATGGCGATCGGCTGGAACGACGAGGCGATCGACACCTTCCGGGCCGCCATCGCCGGGCATGAGGATGGCAACAACGAGCGCGGCATGGAGCTGCGGTACGGGCTGATGCTGGCGCTGAAGGCCAAGGCGTTTGCCGAGAGTGGCGGGGCGGCGCTGGCGGCGTGCGAGGAAGCGGAGAAACTCGCGTCGACCATTGCGATCCAGCAGTTCAACTACAAGGACATCCGCGAGCAGCGGGAGTCGCTCAAGAAGCGGCTGGAGGAGCTGCGGCGCGGCGGGTGATTGAGTTCCCGGTGCCGCTGGTTGTTCGAGCGGAACGCGAAGGATGCGAAGCCGCGATCGCGAAGGGGTCCGACGCACAGCGGTTCTTGCTCGGCGGGCAACCCGCCGGCTGTTTTCGCGGCGAAGCGTGATCTGGGCACCCCGTTCACAGGGTTTCCTTCGCGCACTGTGCTTACTTCGCGCACTTCGCGACCTTTGCGCCAACTCCAAAGATCAAGCGTGAACGAAAGCACGCTCCCCCGATGGGAGAGCGTGCCAGAGAATCAAGCGGCGGGAATCCGATCACCCGCGGCCATAGACGACGCGGCGGAGCGAGTCGGCCATCGGGCTGATGATCGACTGGTTCAGGCCGGCGGAACTGGCCTTGAGAACCATGTCGAGGGCGACCGAATCGCGGTCCTCGGCCTGCATCAGCACGCCCAGCGCGAACCAGGCCTCGGGGGCGTTGGTGCGGTTGGCGCGGATCGAGACCTTGCGGACCAGGTCGCGCACGTCGAAGCGGGCGCCGGTCGGGAACAGGCGCTCGTCGATGGGCGTCGTGGCGAGCGAGGGATCGAGGCGGTAGGCCTCGGTGATCTTGGCCGCACCCTCGTCGACCTGGCCATCGGCGATCATCGCCAGGCCCAGCATACGGATGGCCTCGGGGTTGCCGGTGGCGGCGGGCTGTCCGGTGGTGGTTGAGGTCGACGAACCGCCCATGTCGGAGATGACGCCCGCGAGGGCGGGTTCGACACCCTCCCGCGGCTGCGACGCGATGGGCGAGAACCCGGCGGTCTGCACGCCGAACATCTCGGGATACGCCGCGTGCTCGAGCGCGACGATGGCCTCGTCGGCCTCGCCCTTGCGGAGCATCGCGATCGCCCCGCCGGCCCACTGCGGGTCCAGCGTCTCGGCCCGGTCCATGTCGGTGCGGTTGGTCACGACCTTGAAGCCCGGATCGGCGAGGTTCGGATCGCCGGCGTAGCGGTCGCTGCGGTAGCGCAGCACGCCCTCGTCGCTCGCGCTGGTGCCGGCGGTGTAGAACCCGTCCATCGAGTACCCGCCGGACTGCGAGTAGTACCCGCAGCCGTCGTTGCGGTAGCGGGGGTAGGAGCGATAGGAGCGATAGGACCGGTGGTAGTACCCGCGGTCGTCGTAGTTGGGTCGGTAGTACTGTCGGTAGGAGGGGCGGTAGGAGGGGCGGTAGTAGTTGCGTGGGCCGCAGTTGTCGTACGACCCGCCGCCGTAGCCGCCGTAGTGACGCGGGCCGCCGGCGTAGACGTACACGGGCGAGGAATACCCGACGCTGAAGCCGCCGTCGTTGTACCACCCGCTCGAGTATCCGCTGGAGATCGAGATGCCGAAGCCGACGCCTCCCCAGCCGCAGTCGTCGGCCAGGGCGGGCGTGGCGACCCCGCCGAGTCCGAGGGCGACCACGGCGCCGATGAGGCGCGCGGCCCAGCCTCGCGTGCGTGCCAATCCGTGCATGTCGTTCATTGGGCAACCTCCGGCCCGGCCGCTGAGATTCTGGCCTCAGCCATCTCCCGGGTGAACCCCTGACTCGGCATGGTTATGCCGGGGGGAGTCGCCGGGAATCCTCCGACCGCCGCGCGGGGGAATCCCGGCGGGCACGCGAGGTTGGCGGGCACTATCCTCAGGGCCAATGGGCGCCCCACCGAAGCATACCACCCGTTTTGGACGCGGACTGACAGGAAAAGTGTCGGGAGTGGCCGCCCGGTTCGTATTGGCGGCTGGAACTGGCGTTCTGAGCGTCCTGGGGGGGTGCGCGGGTGGCGGAGCAGGGGCAAGCGGGTACCGACTGGTGTCTATCGAGACCCGGGCCACCCTGTCGCCGACGCTGAACTACGGGTGGTTCCACGCGGCGGACGAGAACACCGCGGACATCTATCTGACCGACCTGGCGCCCGAGGTGCTGACCTCCCCCGAGTCGTTATCGGGCGCGACGGGGAACATCGTGCATGTGAGGATGCTGCTGAGGCCGCTGGCGGGCAAGACGCCGATCGAGCCAACAGCCCTGACCGCCTCGGTCGTCCATGTGGTGCTGGCCGGCGGGCAGATCGGGGTGTACCGCGGCGGCGGGTTCATGCGGCCGTCGGGCAGCACCGGCGAGCAGACCTTCGGCGGATCGATCTCGGGCGGTTCGGTGCAGCTCGGGGCGGCCACCGCCGGGTTCGTGGATCGCCTTGGGTCGGCGCAGTTGAGCACGGGGTTCCGCGCGGAGAAGGAGCCGGAGCGTGTGCGGGAGATCCGGGGCGCGCTGGCGTGGGCGCTGACGGTCGCGCCTCCGGTCGTGTATGAAGCGGTGGGCGAGCGACCGGTCGGATCAGAGACCGGGGGACCGTGACGGGTGGTGCGGTTTCGCGCCGCGCCTGGTGGGTCGAGTCATGGGCGAGTTCAGAGGCGCACGGTTGGTCGCACCGACTCTACCCGCAAGGCCGGATTGAGTCGGTGGCATGTTCCATCTCCCGCACGACACCACGACTGCCCGGAACACCCGGGCGGTCATGGCGCAGACAGCCGGCGAATCGTGAGGATGGTTTGGGCATTCGCGCGGGCGTGCGGGGCGACATGGGGTGAACGGTGGGTGGTGCGGGCACTCTCGGGGAAAGAAAAAAGCAGCGGGCCGTGAGGCCCGCCCCCTTGGGTTTGATTGGCTGTTGAGGCAGGTTGTCGTGGGCGCGTTCCGCACCCACGGAAGGTCGCATGGTGGGCGACCGGTCCCGCGGGCGGTTGGTCGCTCAGCAACCGGCGGCGAAGATCGAGAGGTAGTAGAAGAAGTCGTCGTTGTTGATCACGCCGTTGGGGATGCCGTAGCCGGGTGAGCCCGGGATGGCGGTGGTCGTCAGGTCGGCAACCGCCGCGTTGCCAACGGCGAACTGGGCGAGGTAGTAGAAGAAGTCGTCGTTGTTGAGCGTGCCGTTGGGAACGCCGTAGCCCGGCGAGCCGACGATCGCGGTGGTGGTCAGGTCGGGGTCGCACTGGGCGGCGCACTGGGTCGTCCAGGTATCGCCGACGGTTCCGCCCCAGGACGCGCCCTGGTAGCCGCCGAAGACCAGCAGCTGCGTGCGGGCGCGGTCGTAGACGGTGAGGTGCTGGTCGCGGCGTGGGACCTGGTCGGTGCCGACCTGGGTCCACGCGGTGCCGTTGTAGGCCCAGGTGTCCCACTCGCGATGGGTTTCGAGCGAGCCCGATCCGGACTGCCCGCCGTGGAGCATGATGAAGCCCTGGTCGGAGTCGTAGGCGAGCGGCGAGTACTGGCGACCGACGGGTCCGGTGGCGGGGCTTGTGGACCAGTTGCCGGTCGTGGCGTTGTACTCGCGGGTGTCGCTGAGTCGCGTGCCGTTGAACCCGCCGAAGATGACCATGGTGTTGCGTGACTCGTCGTAGGCCATGCCGTGGCCGTTGCGCCCGCCGTAGGTGGTTCCTGTGCGCTGAACCCAAGTGACTCCGTCGTACTCCCAGGTGTCGTTGTAGCGAACGGTGGAGAAGCCGCCGGTGAGAACGATGACGCCGCGATCGGGGTCAAAGGCCATGGCGTGGTTGAAGCGACCGGCGGGGGAGGCGGCGGGGAAGACCTGGGTCCAGGACGTGCCGTCCCACTCCCAGGTGTCGGCCAGCGCTCCGCCGGCGTTGCCTCCGAAGAGGACGACGACGCCGCGGGTGGAGTCAAAGGCCATGGAGTGGGCGCTGCGGGGGCTGGGGCCGGTGGTCGCGACCTGAGTCCAGGCCGAGCCGTCCCAGGCCCAGGAGTCGCCGTAGGCGCCCACGGCGTTCCAGAAGCCGCCGTAGACGAACACGACCTTTCGAGTCGAGTCGTACACGGCGGCGGAGTTCTGCCGGTTGAGGGGATCGGTGGTGACGGTGGGCTGGCCCAGTGAACGCAGGGTCCAGTTCGTCGGGCATTGAGCGGTGGCCTGGCCGCACAGGCCGGCCATGACCAGGGGCGAGACGACGACGCACGCCAAGCGACCGCGAGAGAACACGCGCATGCTGATTTCCTCCATGGAGAGTTGAGGCGACCAAGCCCCGAGAACGACATGGATACCAGAGGTTGGGGGGCGCGTCAACAGGTTTCAGAAACTTTTTGACACCGGACGACGCTGGCGGGTATGCTCAGGGTTGCTGATGCCCAGTTCCCCGCAGATTCCGGCGAAGATTCCGGCAACGTCGTTCGGCCTGGCCGCTCGGGAGGCGATGGAGACGCTTCGGGCCGCCCTGTCGGATCTGCTGTCGGCCCTCCCGGGCCCGATTGAGCGGGCGGTGGATGTCGAGCGGGCGCTGGAACTGGACAAGAAGCTGGCGTGGCAGGTGTTTCGCCTGGCGCGGTCGCGTACGCCGGCGGAGGTGGCCAAGGTGCCGGCGCCGCGGTCGGTGGCGCGGCTGCTGAGCGCGGCGTCACGCCAGCAGGTTCCCGAGGAGTTGCTGGCCCGGGTCCGCGGCGCGTTCGAGCAGTTCGACGCGTTCGCGGCGGCGCAAGCGGGCGATCGGGAGGCGCTGGCCTCGATGGTCCGCAGCGTCTCGGGCGAGGGCGATGAGCAGGAGGAGGTGCGCCTGCGGCGCTCGCTGTACCGCGGCAACGCTCAGGTCTGGGGCCTGCGGATGCGGCAGTTCGTCCGCAGCAGCATCTTTTTGCCGCCGTCGAGCGATCCGAGCGCGGCCCGGGGTGAACTGGCGCTATCGGCCCATATCGGGCTGGAGCAGATGCGGGCGGACTCGCACGCCGCGATCGTGTCGTGGGCCAGGCCCAGCGGGGCGACGCGGGCCGACGGGACGGCGGAGGTCGTTCCGGCGTTCACGCTGCACGAGGAGTTCTGCAGCAGGCCCTTGCCAAGGGTCACGCCGCGCCCCGGCGTCGGGGCGCGGATGGAGACCGAGTTGTCTTTGCCTGCGGTGGGCAAGCCTGGGGCGACGACCCTGTACACGAGCCAGACGCTGGGCGAGGTCCGGCCCGAGACGCTGGCGCGGTTCGAGGTCAACAACATCTTCTGTATCGCGGTGGAGACCGTGGTGTTCGACCTGCTCATCCCCGCGGGATGGTCGAACCCGGGCACGGCGCGGGCGGCGTTCTACGGAAGGCGGTACCACCCGGAGCATGTGTTTGAGCGGCGCGAGGCCGACCTGCTGGCGCAGCGGGAGACTCTTGAACGGCTGGGCGAGTTCCGCGGTTCGATGCCCGAGGTTCCCGGCGCGCCGCGGCACGCCGAGGCGGTGATGAGCGTGCTGGGCCAGTGCGGGTGTGCCGGGGCGGGGTTCGAGGTGTATCGGGCGACGGTCAGGTATCCGGTGCTGCACACGCTGCTGGCGCTGGGGGTGGAACGGCGGACCGAGCCGCGGGCGTGAGCACGCGCGGGGTTGACCGGGGGCCGCGGCGGGCTTCGATCCCGCGTGGAGCACGATGGGCTGGCAACCTGGACTGATGTGCTGGAGGCCGCGATCGAGGGGTCGGGGTTGTTCCGTCGCGTGCGCGTGCTGCGCGAGACGGGCTCGACGCAGGACGCGGCCCGGGGCGCGGCGGCGGGGCAGCCCGGGCTGATTCTGACCGCGGGCGTGCAGACGGGCGGGCGCGGGCAGCATGGGCGGGTGTGGGAACAG
>CAZHKB010000098.1:0-9141 GCA_964533405.1 uncultured Phycisphaeraceae bacterium
GCGCATGACCAGCGCGCCGATGATGCCCCAGAAGAGCACGCGGTGCTGGTACTTTCCCGGCACCGCGAAGAACGTGAAGATCAGTGCGATGACAAAGATGTTGTCCATCGCCAGCGACTTCTCGACGACGTACCCCACCAGATACTGCTTTGCGGCTTCGAATCCCTGAACCTCGCCCGACACGATCAGAGGCGCGCCGGCTTTGATCGCCTCCGTCGTGCTGTACTTGGCGGTTTCCAACCCCAGTCCGAGCCAGTGGCCCTCATACGCGAAGTACACAAACCCGCTGAATGTGAGGCCGCACGTCAGCCAGATCACCGACCATGTGATCGCTTCCTTCATGCCGACTTCGTGGGCCACGCGGTGGAAGACGCCGAGGTCGAGGGCCAGGAAGAAAATCACGAGGGCGATGAACCCGACGTACGCCCAGATTTTCAGGTCGGCCGGGTTTGACGCCGCGGTGGTAGCAAGCAGCAGCAGTTCGTTCATGGAAAATCACATCCTCGGCCCACACCTGCTTGTAGACGGCAGGCGCGGCGCGGCGTCGCGGCAGAATGTTGGTCTCGCCAGGGGCGTCGGCCCGCGCTCAGAAGCGACGAGGACCAACGCCACAGAGGGGCCGGGACGGAGCGAGAACCGCTCCATCCGTGTTGACGACCCGTCCCACCCGCATCGGCGGGCGGCTACTCCCCAACAGGAAGCATGGGGCGATTGTAGCAGCCCCGCCGCCATCCGGAAGGCGGGGTCCATTCGAATCACCGCATCCGGCGAACAATCTCGGCCCGTGGTCGTACGGCCTTCAACTCAAAGGCCAATAAGGAGGCTCTCCGTGGAAATCCGGCTCTTCGACGGAAGCATCAAGACCAGCCAGGCTCAGTACGAGTACGTCATGAACAAGGTCGGGGCCGCCGCGGCACGACTGAAGGACGCGCCGTGCACCGTCGAGGTCCGCCTTGTGGATCTCAACGGCCCCAAGGGCGGGGTCGACAAGCAGTGCTCGATCGTGGTGACCCCGCCCGGGCAGGGCACGCTGCGCGTGGAGGAGCAGGCCGCGGACTACTACGCGGCCATCGATGCCGCAGCGGCGACACTCAAGAAGTCGCTCGCCAAGGCACTCGAGAGGACCAAGGCCAACGGGCCGCGTTGACCAAACCCGGCAAGGCAGTTGTCAGGCGAGAGTCGCTCCGAGTCTGCTCTCGCTCATCCAGGGATGGTCGCTGAGAGCCTTCCGAGCAACTTGGAACGCCGTCGCACCGGCCAAGCGGCACGGATCCGTTGATCTCGACCATGCCATCATTGATGTTCAACTTCTGGCTCGACCTCACACTGCTCGCGATCCTCGCGTGTTTCCTGATCTACGGGATCTTCGACACGCGCTTTCAACTGGCGCGTCGGACAGGGACGGCCGCCATCGCGCTGCTGCGGCGCAACTCGCGCCGACTGTGGGTGTTGATCGCGGGCACCGCATTGATCCTGCTGGGGATCGTGATCTCGCCCTTGCCCGGGCCGGGACTCAGCGTGCTCGGACCGCTTGGGCTGGCCATCCTCGCGAGCGAGTTCGTGTGGGCGCGGCGGTTGACAGCTCAGATCAAGGAGCGAAGCGGGCCGCTGCGCCAGGTGACGCAGCGAGTCGCGAACGCATCGTCGCGGTGGATCGTGATTCCGGTGTGCGCCATGTACTGGTGCGCGGCGGTGGCAATCGCCATTTGGACGCCAGTGCCAGCGCTGGTGCTGTGGCCGGCGGCGTCGATCCTGTTCACCCCCGTGTTCCTCTGGGCGTACTTGGTCTTATGTGCCGCACGCGGGTGAGGTGCTGCGGGCCGCAACGCGGGCATCACGTTCACGATCCCTATCACAAGCCGCTCACAGGTCGCTCGAACGGCAACAAGTCCAGCGGTCCGCGTACCTTCAGCATTCACGGCCTCGCGCGTCAGGCACCGCTCGGAGTCACTCACGGACAACCCAGCCCACTTGAACCGGTATGATTGCGCGGCGAATCGTCCAATCTGGCTGGTGGGCCCAAGAACGGTGAATCCGTTTGCATGCAACGAACGAATCACCTGCTTCTAGGAGGTCTGCATGCAATATGCTCTCGTCGTCGCATCCGCACTTTCTCTCTGCTCCATCGCCGCGACCCAGCCCGTCAACGTCGATTTCGATGCCGGCGTGGCCGGATGGCGCACGGTGCTCGATGGAGTCATGGGCGGGCGCTCGACAGGGCGCGTGACGCAACCCGAGGCCGGCATTCTCCGGTTCTCCGGTGAGTTGTCGCTGGAGAACAACGGCGGCTTCTCGCAGATGCAGACAACGGTGCCGGAGGGATCGTTGAATGGTGCTTCGGGCATTGAAGCGAGAGTCCGTGGCGATGGCCGGACGTACCAGTTCGATGTGCGCTGCTCGGACGTGCGGATGATGGCCGGGAGTTTTCAGACGCAGTTTGACACCGTGGCGGGCGAGTGGGTGACGCTCCGGCTGCCCTTCGAGCAGTTCCGTCTGCACAGCTTTGGCCGTCTTGTTCCGAGCGCTCCCAAGCTCACCCCGGCACGCGTCGAGTCGATCGGAGTGACGCTGGCAGACCAGACGGCTGGAGCTTTTCAGCTGGACGTCGATTTCGTCAGGGCGATGAGCCCCGAGGGACAAGCCGCGGCAACCGGCTCGGACTTGCCGAGCGTCGCGACGGGCGCCGGGCTGACGACGTTTCTGTCGCTCGTCGAAGTGTCCGGTCTTCAGCTGCCTGCGGACGGGCGCGTCACGGTCTTCGCTCCGAGCAACACGGCCTTCGCGGCGCTTCCCTCCGAGAACGTGACGTTCCTGACAAGCGAGGAGGGGCGTGCAACGTTGCTCGCGATTCTCAGGCATCACATCCTGCCGATTGCCCTCGATTCGGGTTCGCTCCTGCAACGCCGCGGCGTTGTTGCGCTGTCGGGCCAGAACCTTGCCATAGATGGAGAAGGGCTGACCATTGCGGGCGCATCGCTCTTGAAGACGGACGTGGCATTCGACAGGGGCCTCGTGTACGTGATCGATCGCGTCGTGATGCCGGAAACTCGCTCAATCGCCGAGATGTTGAGCCAGGATCCACGACTCGCCACCCTTCTCAAGGCGGTCACAGCGGCGGGCCTTGCAGAGCAGCTGGGCGGCGAGAACGGGGGGCCGTGGACCTTGCTTGCCCCATCGAACGGAGCGTTCGCCAGCCTGGGGGATCAGGCGATCACGTCGCTCATGGCGGATCCTTCACAACTCGCAAAGGTTCTGAGTGCCCATGTGATCCCCAGCCGCATCCATCGCAGCGACATGATCGCCCAGCGATCCGCGCGAACGCTGCTCGGGCGGGACGCAGTCTCCTTCTCGCTCGTCAACGGGCAGATCGCGGTGGCTGGTGCCGGAATCATCACGGCCGATATCGAGGCCTCCAACGGTGTCATCCACATCATCGATCGGGTGATCGTCCCTGGTCCGTCCGCTGCCCGCGACACGCCCGCAGAAGGGAGCAGGGTCGTTTCGGGGCTTGTGGAACTCGCGATCGAGCGGGGCGTCCCGATCTTCAACGAGGGCAATCGAGAAGCCTGCGCCGCTATCTACGAGGTGACGATCACCGCGCTCATTGATCTGGCGTCGGAAGCTGTTGGAAACGACTCCTTGGAGCGTCTGCGGCTGGCGCTGGCGGAAGGCGAGTCCGAAAGGGACGGCACCAGGAGGGCGTGGATCTTTCGCCGGGCGCTCGATCGCGTGTACCTGGATGCGATTGCTCAGAGTCCGCGTTGAGCGTCTGGGATGTCGCGTCATCACACAAGCCGTTGCCGGATCCGCACGGGTCTTGTTGACCAAACCAGCAGTGGAGATGCTGCTCGACACTGGCGCGCGACATATGGTCACGGCGTGAGCGAAGTGGGCCCACCTGGAATCGCTACGATAGTCGCGCATGGATGCATCATCATCATCCACAGTGTTCGTGACCGGCGCAACGGGCTACATCGGTGGACGTGTGGCCCCGCGTCTGCTTGAACGCGGCTATCGCGTGCGGTGTCTGGCCCGCAGCGCCGCCAAGTTGCGTGCCCGCCCGTGGGCCGGGAACGAACGCATCGAGGTCGTCGAGGGCGATGCGGGCGATGAGGCCCGGCTCGAGGATTCCCTGCGGGGGTGCGCCGCGGCGTACTACCTGGTACACTCGATGGATGCCGCCGGCCCCGAGTACCGCGCCCGCGATCTTTCGCTCGCCGAGACCTTTGGGCGAGCCGCCGCGAACGCGGGCGTGCCGAGGATCATCTACCTGGGCGGCCTGGGCGAGACCGGCGAGGGGCTGAGCAAGCACCTGGCTTCGCGGCGCGAGGTGGAAGCCGCGCTGGGGCGCGGCGGTGTGCCGGTGACCGTGCTACGGGCCGCGATGATCATCGGGTCGGGCTCGGCTTCGTTTGAGATCCTGCGCTACCTGGTCGAGCGGCTGCCCATCATGATCACTCCCCGCTGGGTGAGCACGCAGTCGCAGCCCATCGCCGTGCGCGACGTCATGCACTATCTGATCGCGGCGCTCGAAGCCCCCGCCACCACCGGCAAGACGCTGGACATCGGCGGGCCGGAGGTGGCGTCGTACGCGAGCATCATGCGTGAAATGGCGTCGGCCCTGCACCTGCGGCGGAGGCTTGTCATCCCCGTGCCCGTGCTGACGCCGCGGCTGAGTTCGCTTTGGATCCACCTGGTCACGCCGCTGAACGCGAGCATCGCTCGTCCACTCGCCGAGGGGTTGAAGAACCGCGTTGTCTGCCGCAACGACGAGGCCAAGCGGCTCATGCCCCACGGGTGTCTCACCATCCGGCAGGCGATGGACGCCGCGTTGGCCAAGGTCCAAGCGGGTGATGTGGAGACGGCGTGGTCTGACGCTGGCGTCATGCCCGGTGACCCGTCATGGGCGGGCGGGACCGTGTTTGTCGATCGCCGCGAGGTGGTCACCTCAGCCTCGCACGCCGCGGTGTGGTCGTCGGTGTGTTCGCTCGGCGGGCAGCGCGGCTACTACGCCGTGGACTGGCTGTGGCGCGTGCGGGGCTTGATGGATCGGCTCGCCGGCGGCCCGGGCCTTCGGCGCGGCCGGCGCAGCACGGGCCGGCTCCGACTTGGCGATGCCCTGGACTTCTGGCGGGTCACCGCGATCGATCCTCCACACCGCCTGGTTCTGAGGGCCGAGATGAAACTCCCGGGTGTCGCCACGCTGAGCTTCGACCTCACCCCCGCGCCGCCGGGCAACACGGGCACGCAACTGGTGATGACCGCCAGGTTTCGCCCGCGTGGCCTCCTAGGCATCGCGTACTGGTACTCGGTGCTCCCGCTGCACGGGATCGTGTTTCGCGGGATGCTCAGCGGAATGGTGCGGGCAGCACAGGGTGTGCGGCAGACCGCTGCCGACTCGCCGCCGCCGCGGTGACCGGCCGACTTCTGCGCGGAAGGAGCGGGACTTGAACATGTGTCGTGGTCATTGCTGCTCCGTGCACCTCGGAACTTCAGCGAGCGTCGAGTCTGATCCCCGTGCGGAGCGACTTCGCGGCGTGGAGATCTGCATGGGCGTCCATGAAGCCATCGGGTTGGGGCCGTTGCGCTCCAGCGCCCGCCGTAGAATCGACGCATGGGTCGGCCAGCCCTTCCATCCAAAGCCTGCTCCGTGTGCGGGCGACTTTTCAACTGGCGAAAGAAGTGGGAACGGGATTGGGAGCGGGTCAAGTACTGCTCGAAGAAGTGCGCGGCCAAGGCGTCCAAAGCATCGAGTGTGACCAGCCCGAGTGTGTAGCGACAACCGTGTGGAGGCCGCGTATCGCCCTGTTCAAGAAGACCTCTGAGATTGGTGCCAGCGCACGAGCCGTGTTCGCGTGGCATCAGTCGCCTGATGCGCTGCGAAGTCTGATTCCGCCCTGGGAGCGGGTCGAGGTGGAGCGGGCACCCGCGTCGCTGGCGGAAGGACAGACCGCGGTGCTGGCGCTGCGGGTCGGGCCGGTCAAGCTTCGGTGGGTGGCCAGGCATCGAGATTTCATCGATCGCGGCGAAGAGGGCGGCGAGTTCACCGACGAGCAGGTGTCAGGCCCGTTCGCGTCGTGGGTGCATCGACACCTGGTGCGGGCTACAGAAGCGGATCGCTGCGTGCTCGAGGACCGGATCGAGTACACGCTGCCGGGCGGGCGGCTTGGCGATCTTGTCGCCGGCTGGCATGTGCGGCGAAAGCTGGCCCGGATGTTCGAGTATCGTCACCAGGCGACGGAGTCGGCCGTGCTCGGCCAGAGGAACAGCCATGGCGCTCTCTGATTCACATGGAGCGATCTCGCCGGCCTGGATGCGTCGCTGGCTGATGGCGGCCGCGATCTACAACCTCGTCTGGGGAGCGGCGATGGTCATCGCGCCGGTACAGACGCTCGCGCTGCTGGGCGTGTCGCCGGCGACCACCCAGCTGTGGCCCCAACTCTGGGCGTGCATCGGCATGATCGTCGGGGTCTACGGCATCGGGTATGCCATCGCCTCGCGCGATCCGGCCCGGCACTGGCCGATCGTGCTCGTCGGACTGATCGGAAAGGTTCTCGGGCCGATCGGCTTCGTGGATGCAGTGTCGCGAGGGCTTCTGCCGTGGTCGATGGGGGTCACGATCCTCACGAACGATCTGCTGTGGTGGATTCCCTTTTCAATGATCCTCTGGCACGCGGCCAGGGCCGCCCAGCCCGCTCTGCCCGCGGGCACGGTCTCGCTCGACGCAGCGCTTGATGCGTCGCGGGACGACCGTGGCCGCACCCTTCGGGTGATTGCTGATGAGCGTCCGACGCTCGTGGTGCTCCTGCGCCATTCAGGATGCACGTTCTGCAAGCAGACGCTCTCCGATCTCGCGCGATGGCAGGCCTCGTTCCAGAAGGCCGGCATGAGCCTGGCGGTGGTGGGAATGAGCCCGACATCCGAGGGGCTCAGGTCGCTCGGCCAGCGGTATGGAGTGACCTCGGCCGCATGGATCGCGGATCCAGATCGGTTGCTCTACCGAGCGCTGGAACTGCGACGCGGCACGTTTCTTCAGCTGTTTGGTCCGCGTGTATGGATCGGCGGTCTGCTCGCCGCGATGCGCGGGCACGGCGTCGGCAAACTCGAAGGCGACGGATTCCAGATGCCCGGAGCCTTTGTGATCCACCACGGGCGGGTCGTCCGCGCGTACCGCCACACCACCGCGGCCGATCGACCAGACCTCGAGGAACTCGCGTGCTCGATCAACTAGTTCCCCTCATTGCGTTGGCCCATGCCGGCGCCACATGGTTCATGGTCGGACTCATTTGGTTTGTCCAGCTCGTACACTATCCGTTGATGGGCAAGGTGCCCGCAAGCGGCTTCTCCGAGTATTCGGCGGAGCACCAGCGAAGGACGACTTGGATCGTCGCGCCCGCCATGTTTGCCGAGGCGGGCTGCACGATTGTTCTGGCGTTGTTCCCCCACGGGCACGGTGCCGACAGCCCGGTGCGATGGGTCGGGCTTGGTCTTCTGGTCTTGGCCTGGGCGTCGACCTTTACCACTCAGGTCCCTCTGCACGCACGACTCTCAACTGGCTTCGACAAGAAGGTCTGGCGTCGGCTGGTGAACACAAACTGGGTCCGGACCGTCGCGTGGACTGGCCGCGGAGTCGTCGCGCTCCTCATGCTGCGATAGGGAATCATGAAACCGTTTCGATACGGCAGACGAAACCGAGGAACGAGGAGCAAGATGAGGTATGACTGATCGAAAGTGTCTGATAGTCGGGGCTGCCGGCGGCATCGGTCGCGCACTGGTCGAGACTCTCCGTCGCGACGGCTGGTCTCTGGTCCTCGCGGGCCGGACACAGGCCGCGCTCCATGAGATCGCGGCATCCTGCAACGGACAGGTCGCGTGCGTCGATGCGCAGGACTTCGACGCGGTCGACGCTGTGTTCCAAGCCCACCCGGGATTGACCGGCGCGGTGAACCTTGCCGGGTCCATTCTGCTCAAGCCGGCGCACATGACGACGGCGCAGGACTTTGACGCGACAATCGGGCAGAACCTCCGAACCGCGTTCGCGCTGACAAGGGCCGCGGGCAAGCACATGAAGGCATCGGGCGGCAGCGTGGTGCTGATCTCGTCGTGCGCGGCGGGGATTGGCCTGCCGAACCATGAGGCGATCGCCGCCGCGAAGGCGGGAGTCGAAGGATTGGTGCGCGCGGCCGCGGCGACCTACGCGGGGTCGGGCCTCCGATTCAACGCGGTTGCCCCGGGCCTGGTGGCCACGCCGATGGCCAAGCGGATCACCGACAACGAAGCGGCGCTCAAGGCATCGACGGCGATGCACCCCCTGGGCAGAATCGCCGCTCCAGACGAGATCGCTCGGGCCATTACATTCCTGCTCAGCCCGGACAACTCGTTTGTGACCGGTCAGGTGTTGGGTGTCGATGGTGGGTTGTCGAGGGTGAAGAGCCGTTGAATCAGAATGGGACCGAGGCGCTGAGCCCAAACGTGCGACCGACCTCGATGTCGCGCCCCCGACAGATCGGCTGGACGTTGCAATCCCCCGGCGCCGACCATCGATCCCCGCACCCGCCAGCACCTGGATCAGCAACGTCCTCGAGGTCGTCGAGTGGACGCCATGCTGGGCTCCGGCCTCCGCTTCAAGCGCTGGTCGGTGGTCAAGATCTGACGGCGCGCCGAGCCGGAGCACGCGGTGGGCTCAAGCCATCCTCAGTTGGCCGAGGCACCCGTGAAAGCGCTGAAGGTCGCGGAGCAGTTGCATCAGCACCCGGCCTCGAAAAACTGCCAGGTACTGGAAGAAGCCGTCGTTGTTCAGGAGGCCGTTGGGGACTCCGTAGCCCGGCGATCCTGGAATCGCGGTGGTGGTCATGTCGGCGACCGCGAGGTTGCCCGAGCGTGTGAAGACGTAGGCCGAGGTGTGGGTGAAACTTGTGGATGCGGACCAGCCCGCGATCACGAATCCCGTCGCGCTGGTCTTCCTGACCATGACGACGAGGCCGACCTTCCGCGCCGAGTTCAAGCCCGGCGAAGGCGACAAGACCGCAGTCTACATGGCCCGCTGGATCAACACCCGCGGGGAGAAGGGGCCGTGGTCGGAGATTGCGACGGCGACGGTGGCGGCGTAGGGTGGCGAGCGTTGTGGAGGCAGGGACGCGG
>CAZHKB010000099.1:0-9122 GCA_964533405.1 uncultured Phycisphaeraceae bacterium
GGGGCGGAGTTTTCCGCGGATGTGCCGGGGGATCGTGTGCTGAGCGAATCGCCTGCGGAGGTGGTCGGGAACGAAGTCGGCGTGTCGGTCGAGTCTGACGCGCGGGTTGAGGGCGGATCACCGGCGGTGGATGCGATGCCCGCTTCCGCGACGCGGGTCGCGCGGGAGCGGAGCGCGGCATGGCCAACGGTTGAGGATTTGCTGGGGCAAGCCCAGGCTGTGGAGCGTCGCGACGTGCGGCGGGGCATCGAGTTGGCGGGGTTGAGCGACCTGGCGCGGCGCGAGCGGATTGAAGCGGGCCAGTCGGTGCAACGCCAGACGGAGCGGTTGGGTGTGGCTGATCCGGCGCCGATGGGGGCGCGTGCTCCGGAGGCGGCGTGGGAGCCTGCTGCGGCGTGGCGAAGGTTCGAGGCGACCCGGGTGGATGTTGATCGCGAGCGGAAGCCTCAGGACGCGCAGACGCGGAAGGTCGGCGCGGAGTTCGGGGCGGGGCTTGCGGATCGGCTGTTGTTGACGCTCGGGCAGGCGGTGGGATTGCCGCTGGGCGGCGCGCGCCCGGTGAGTGAGGTTCCCGCGACGATCGAGATGGGGCCTTCGCGGCGTGGGATAACGACTGCTGAGGGGGCGTGGGGGCAACGCGAAGATCAGGGACAAGCGACTTCGCCTGCTCACGCACGCGGCTCGGTGAGCCCCCCGACGATTCTGGACCCGATCTGGAACGGGCTGGTTTCGGCGTCTGGAGCGATGCGTGCGTGGGTGTCGGCGATTGCGCGAGCGGCGGGATCGATCTGGGAGATTCCCGCGCCGCCTGCGGCGTTGTGGGTGGCGGGGGTCGTGGTGATCGTCGTGCTGGGCTCGGCGCGGACCTTGGCGGGCAAGGCCGCGGTGCGGAAGATGCAGCCGGTGGATCGCTCGGATCGACGGTTGGTGCGGGACTTGTCGGAAAAACTAGGTCTCAGGCACGCGCCGCGGGCCTTCGTGGTCAAGGCGCGGATCTCGCCGATGGTGTGCGGGGGGCTGAATCCGAGGATCATTCTGCCCGACGCGCTGTGGCGGACGCTGGACCTGGACGCGCGGCGTGCGGTTCTGACGCACGAGCTGGCGCACCTGCGCCGGTGCGACCAGTGGGTGCGACTGATCGAGTTGTGCATCGGGGTGCTGTACTGGTGGCATCCGGTGCTGTGGGCGGTGCGCCGGCGGATCCGCGAGGAGGCGGACCTGTGCTGCGACGCGTGGGTGACGACGCTGTTCCCGGGGCTTCGGCGGAGTTACGCCGAGGCTCTGCTGCGGACGCGGTGCTACTTGAGCATTCCCGGCGCGACCGCGCCGGTGGCTGGGTTGGGGATGGCCTCGGCACGATCGAGGCGGTTTTCAAGGAGATTGACCATGGTGATGACCGGTCAGACCCGTCCGAAGACGTCCCCGTTGGGGTTGGCTCTCGCGCTGGCGGTGGGAACCGCGGCGCTGGTGGTGATTCCGTCGATCGCGCACGCGTCTCTCAAGACGCCGCCTTGCCCGCCGGACAAGGTCACGGCGACCGGGCCGGCGACGGGGCCGGCGACGATGGTGGGATCGGTGAGCGCGCCTTCGGCGCGGTACGCCCCGACGCTGGGGTCTGTGAGCGGGACGCTGGGCAGCGCACCGACGCTGACGGCGGCCTTGGCGCCGACTCCCACGAGCGGGTCGTGCTGCACAACCGCGCCCTCGGCCGACGCGGCCCCGACGCCGATGGCGACCATGCCGACGGTGATGGACCCGACGCGGCTCTATGGATCGCTGACGACGGCGGGGCCCAGCGCTCCCGTGGCGGCCCGGTACGCGGGCAGCCTGAGCTTGCTGAGCCGGTCTTCCACGGGCGCGACGCCCGCGCCCAGCCCCGACGGGGGGCTGGAGGACCGGGTCGGCGCGCTCGAGGCGCGGATCGAGGCCCTGGACGCGAGCATCCAGCGGCTGCTCCTCCGGCTGGAGGGCGGGGCGTCCAATCCGTTCCTCACCACCCCCGAGACGGCGACGGCGTTCCGGTCGCTGTACTCGGCCCCGCAGTTCCAGGTGGCGAGCGACGACGGCGAGCAGGCGTGGGTCGAGTACGCGATGCCGTCGGACAAGGCCGGGGCGTTGTACGAGTTCATGCGGCGCGATGACGTGCCCATCTATGTGAGCCAGGGCGATGGGGCGATCTCGCTCCAGGGCACGCCCAGCCAGCAGCGGGTGTTCGCGCAGTTCCTGGCGATGATCCACCCGGACGGGGCGGAAGAGTGGCTGGGGAGTGATCCGTTCGCGGGAGGCGAGGACCACTGGCGCGAGATGGCCGAGCTCGAGGCGGCTCACGCGGACATGGGCGCCCAGCGCGTGGCCCGGGCGGGCACCGAGCGTGAACTGGCGGCTGAGCGCGCGCTGCTGGCCGATCAGGGGCGATCGATCCAGCGTGGGGCCCGGCAGGATGCCCTGCGGGCGCACCAGGAGGCGCTGGCGGCGGAACTGCGGTCCCGCCGCGAACAGACCAGGCATGTGGCCGAGGAGGCTCGGACGCAGGCGCGTCGGCAGATGGAGCAGATGAGCCGGGAGGCTCAGCGGCGGGAGGAGCGTGCGTCGCAGCTGGATGAGCGTGCGGCCGAGTCGTATGCCCGCGCCGAGAACGCACGGAACGACCAGCAGCGTCAGACGCTCGAGTCGCAGGCGGAGGCTCTTGAGGCCGAGGCACAGGCTCTGCGCGAGGCGGCGGACCAGATGCGCGAGGAGACGGACGAGGCGATCTCCGAGCTGGATGAGGAGACGGCGGGGATGGAGGAGGAGTTGGAGGCCCAGCTCGAGAGCGCGCGGGCGGAGATCGAGGAGGCGATGGCGGAGATCGAGGCCCAGCTGGCCGAGGCGTCTGAGGAGGGCGAGCACGCCGAGAACTGCGCCTGCACGGGCGACTGCACCGGCGAGGGGTGCGAGGACGATTGTGATGAGAACTGCCAATGCCGGACGGGGACGACCCCAGCAACGGCGCAGCCAGCGGCCCCGGCGGCGGCGGCTCGTCCGGCCCGCGCGCCGCGCGAGGCTCGCCAGCCCACGCCCCCTGCGGCGCCTCGCCCGATCCGGGATTGAACGCGGGACACGGAGGTCCCGAATCACCTGAACCGGGTGGCGACCAGACTCCTGAGTCCCGAGAGGGATTCGCAACAAGCCCCAACCCCGCGCTCACGGGGGACGCCGTTCGTACTCCCGTGAGCGCTTCGCATTTTCAAGTTGACCTTTGTGGGACGGGCTGACAGGATCAGCGCATCAGGAGGATGAGCCATGCCACACGCCCATGATGCGCGCCCGCTGGGCCCGAACCGCTGGATTGTCTCGCCCGCGATTGTCGTGCTCCTGGCGGGGCAGTGTCTGGCGGGACCCGATGGCGGTTGGGCCAGAGGGGCGGGCGTTGAGCTTTCCGAGGCGGATTTGCCGGGCAAGGGCGTGGCGAAGCAGCCCAACGGCAGGATGCAGCCGTCCACTCGAGCGCGCGAGGCCGAGGCGGCCCGGACGCTGAACACCGCCAACGGGCTGCTCCAGCGCGGCCTGTTTGATCTGGCGGTGCCGGAGTACGAGAAGTTCCTGGCGGCGACCCCCGAGCACGCGAGCGCGCCGATCGCCCACTATGGGCTGGCGGTGTGCCTGCAACGCCTTGGACGAGCCGAGGACGCCCTGGTCCACTTGGACCCTCTGACGGAGCAGACGGACTTTCAGTTCGCGGCGGAGGTGGACCTGTTGATCGGCACAAGCCGGCTGTCGCGCGGGGAGTATCCGAAGGCGGCGGTCGCGCTGAGACGGATGCTGCGAGGGTTTCCGCAGCACGCCTCGGCGGCGGACGCGGGGATGATGCTGGTGGAGTCGCTAAGCCGGGCGGGCGAGCACGAGCAGGCGGGCCGGGAGGCGCGCGGGTTCGCGCAGGCGTTCCCCGACAGCCCGCTGAGGGAGCGTACGGATTTGTTCCTTGCGGTGACGGAGATGAACGCGGGGCGTGATGAGCCGGCCCAGCGTGTGCTGGAGCAGTCGCTCGAGCGGTTCCCACAGGGCGCGGTGGCGGACCAGGCAACGCTGCTGCTGGCCCAGTGCCGCCATCGGCGGGGGCTGCTGGGCGAGGCGGCCGATGCGTATGAGGTGATCGCGCAGCGGGTGCGCGGGCCGCTGGCGGCCGACGCGCTGCTTGGGCTTGGGCAGATCGCGCTGTCCGAGGGTCGGCTGGATGACGCGGCGATATCGCTGGACACGCTGCTGCGGGAGCACCCCGATGTGGCGTGCGTGCAGGCCGCGATGCTGGCGCGGGCGCGCGTGAGCCTGGAGCAGGGCGACACCTCGGCGGCGCGGGAGCGGCTGGAGGCGCTCGAGCAGGGCGGGCCACGCGAGATGCGGGACGACGCCGCCTATTGGCTGGCCAAGTGCGACCTGCGGGATGGCGACCCGGAGGCGGCGGCGGACCGGCTGCGTGCGACGGCCCGGCGGTACGACGAGAGCGATCTGGCGCCCGAGATCATGTACGACACCGCGATCGCCACGCTGCGGGCCGGCGACGACGCGGGCGCGGGCGAGGCGCTGGCGGCTTTCCGCGAGGCGTATCCGCGGCACGCGTTGGCGGGCGACGCGCTGGCGACGCAGGCGGGTGTGCTGCATCGCCTGGGCGAGCACGAGGCGAGCCGGGTGCTATGCGAGCAGTTCTTGCGGGAATCGCCGGGTTCGGCTCGGGCGGGCGAGATCGAGTTCCTGGCAGCGGAGAATCGGTACCTCGCGGGTGACTTCGGGCGCGCGGAGCGGGCGTATCGGCAGTTTGTCGAGAGGCACGGCACGAAGGGTCGTGCGGGTGGTGGCGAGGGCGAGGGGGCCGATGGTGATGGGCGAGCGAGGGCCGAGGCCGCTGGGCGGTTGGAGGCGGCGCGGTTTCGGCTGGCGATGAGCGTGTATCGGCAGGACCGGCTGGCGGACGCCGAGGCGTTGCTGGAGCAGGTGGCGGGGATGACGCCTTTGCGTCTGGAGTTCGCGGGCGCGCTGCTGGCGCTGGGCGATGCGCGATTCCAGCGTGGCGCGTGGGCGGACGCGGAGGAGGTGCTGACGAGGTATCTGGACCTGGGGCCGGGCGTGGGGTCACGCGATGATGCGCTGATGAAGGTCGGGCTGTCGCGGGCCAGGCAGGGTGAGCACCTGGAGGCGATCGCGGCGTTCAAGGAGATCATCGGGGCGCACGCGGACAGCGTTCACGCGCTGCAGGCGCGGTTCGAGAGCGGGCAGTCGATGCTCGCGCTCGGGCAGGATGGCCCGGCCAAGGCGATGATGGAAGACGTGCTGGCGGCGGGGCGCGAGTCGCGCTTCGCCCCGCACGCGCTGATGAGCCTGGGCACGATCGCCCGTCGCGAGGGACGCAACGAGGAGGCGGCTGGGCTGCTGTCGGAGGCGGGGCGCCTGGGCG
Source organism: uncultured Phycisphaeraceae bacterium (assembly GCA_964533405.1). Lineage (GTDB taxonomy): Bacteria > Planctomycetota > Phycisphaerae > Phycisphaerales > UBA1924 > JACKHA01. Next base: position 5,429 of record CAZHKB010000099.1, read on the forward strand.
GCGGGGAACTGGCGGCCGAGGCCGAGCTTCAGCGCGGCGAGGCGCTGCTGGGCTCGGGCGAGTACGCGGAGGCGGCCCAGGCCTTCGCGGGTTTCGTGGCGGGCAATGCCGACCATCCGCAGAGCACGGCGGCTCAGGCGCGGCTCGTGATCGCGCTGGCGCGGGCCGGCGAGCACGAGAAAGCCATCGCGGCCCACGCGACCCTGGGGCGCAGGGCGGCAACGCTGGATGCCCCGACCCGGCACGCGATGCTGTATGAAGTCGCGTGGGCGCGGCGGACGCTGGGGCAGGCTGAGGACGCCGAGAGCGTTCTGCGGTCGCTGATGGGCGACAGCCCGGAGCCCTCGCTGTTGTCGCATGTATTGCTGGCGCTGGGCGGGCTGCGGGCCGAGGCGGGCGAGGCCCAGGAGGCGGGCGAGATGTTCCGGGGCGCGCTGGCGGCGGCGGAGGCCTCCGGACAGACGGCGGTGGTTGAGCAGGCGTCGTATCGGCTCGGTGCGTGCCGCCTGGAACTCGGGGCGTTCGAGGAGGCTGCCAGCGCGCTCGAGCCCTTCGTGGCCGACTTCCGGGACAGCGACCTGCGGGCGTCGGCCCTGCTGCTGCGGGGCGAGGCGCTGCTGAAGGCGAGCCGCGTGCAGCAGGCGGCCGAGTCGTTTGAGATCGTCATCGACCAGCATGGCGACACCGAGCATGTGCTGCCTGCGCTGCTCAGGCTCGGCGAGGCGACGGCCATCCTGCAGTTGTGGTCGCGCAGCGAAGCGGCCTTCGCCGCGTGGCTGGAACGCGAACCGGCCGACGGCGAGGGCGGCGAGATGTGGTTCCAGGCTCGGTTCGGGCTGGGCTGGTCGCGTGAGAACCAGGGACGCTTCGACGAGGCCATGGCGGACTACTCGCAGGTCGTCGCGCGGCACGAGGGCGCGACCGCGGCACGAGCGCAGTTCCAGATCGGCCAGTGCCTGTTCGCCCAGGGGCGGCACGAGGACGCGGCCCGGGAGTTGTTGAAGGTGGACATCCTGTACGCGTATCCCGAGTGGTCCGCGGCCGCGCTGTATGAGGCGGGTCGATGCCTCATGGCGGCGGGGCGGACGGCCGAGGCGCGGGAACAGTTCGAGGCGGTGCGGACGCGGTTCGGCGAAACACAGTGGGCCAACCTGGCGGCGCAGCGGCTGGCCGACGCGACGCCCGAGCGGGTGCCGGGCAGGTGAGGGAGCCCTGAGCGCACGCTCAGGAGCAGACGTGACAACGTGAAGACGTGACAAAGTGACAGAGTGGGCGGGAAGGGGCGAACGGTGTGTGGCAGGCTTGCCGCTCCGGGCGAGCATGATCCGGCGAGCGAGGGGACGCGGGAGCAAGGGCGGGACGATTGGGGCGTGGTGATGCGGAAGGAAGGCTCGAATGCTGCTTGAGATGTTGCTGACCATCGTTCCACCGCCGGGCGGGGTTCCCTCGGCCGCGGGCAATCCCGAGATTGAGGGGATCAACTCGATCTGGGATTTCGTGGTCAAGGGCGGGCCGGCGATGATCCTGATCGCCGCGTGCTCGCTGGTCGCGCTGGCGGTGGTGGTCGAGCGAGCGACGATGCTGCGCCGTACCGCGGTCGTTCCCTCGCGGCTCAAGCCCGAGCTGGACGCGGTGGGCGGCGACACCAAGCGGGCCATCGAAGTCTGCATGGCCAGTAAGAGCCCGCTGGGCGAGGTCATCGCCGCCGGTCTTGCCAAACGCGGCCAGGCACCCGAGGCGATGCAGAAGGCGATGGAGGACGCAGGCCGGCGCGAGGTGATCCACCTGCGCAAGCGCATGCGTCTGCTGGGCGGGCTGCCCCAGGTCGCGACCATGCTGGGGCTGCTGGGCACCATCTTCGGCATGATCACCACGTTCCAGACGATCGCGTTCAGCGGGCAGTCGCTGGGCAAGACCGAGCTCCTGGCCAAGGGCATCTTCGAGGCCTGGACCTGCACCGCCGGCGGGCTGCTGGTGGCGATCCCGGTGCTGATCTGCTTCCACTGGCTGATGGGCAAGGTCGAGATGCGGATGGTGGACCTCGATAAGGCGGCCGAGGAATGGCTTGACAAGGAGCGGGCATGATCCTGTCCGACACCGACTCGACCAGCGAGATCCACATCGACTTCGTGCCGATGGTGGACGTGCTGTTCAACCTGCTGATCTTCTTCCTGCTTGCCACGTCGATCGCACAGGTGGAGCGCGAGATGCGGATCGCGCTGCCGGCGACCGAGGCGTCCGGGCCGATCAGCACCGCCCTGCGCGAGATGGTCGTGAACGTGGATGAGTCCGGCGCGATCTTCATCGCCGGTCGCCAGGTGAGCCACGAGGACCTGCGGGCGATGGTGACCGAGGCGATCCGCGCCAACCCGGACCAGAAGGTCTCGGTGCGGGCCGACCGGGGCGCGTCATACGGCGTGGTGGCGCGGGTGCTGGACATCTGCAAGGCGTCGGGCGCCGATCAACCGTTCCTGGACACAGTTCCGATCGAGTAGGAAGTCCTGAGTCGTGAAGGTCGGGCCTTGGGCTGAACAGGACAGCGGGATGACCAGCGCGTCGGGAAGGCGTGGCGATCGGGCGAACCGCGGCGCGCCGACCTCGAGGACTCACGACCCCGGACTCAGGACGTTTCCCATGCGTGAATCCACCAAAGGCATCCTCCTCGGCATCCTGGGCACGCTGGTGCTGGGCGCCAGCATCGGCACGGCATGGATGGTCGGCGCGGGGCGTGGCCTGGTGTTCACCGATGGCGGGCGGATCAGGGTGCCCGCGTCGGCCGCGCCGGTGCGCGAGGTGCTGTGGGAACCTGCGGACCTCCTGCCCGACTGGATCAATCAGGACGACGAGAACTATGAGCCGCGGATGAGCGCGGACGGGCGGACGCTGCTGTTCGTGCGCGGCAAGGCCGGGGGCGGGGCGGACCTGTTCGGCGTGGAGCGGACCCGCGACGGCTGGGGCGAGGCGTTCCCACTCGCAGGTGTCAACACGCCGATGGCCGATGAGCTCGGGCCCTCGCTGAGCGCGGACGGGGGGACGCTCTACTTTTACAGCGATCGCGAGGGTGGCCAAGGCGGGTATGACCTGTGGTGCGTTCGGCGCGTGGACGCGCCCGACCCCAATGGGGGGCTCGGTGCCGAGAGGCAGCCCTCCCCAGGCACGCAGCGCGATGCCGACAGGCAGGCTGGCCGTGAGGCAGGGCCCTCGGGCGCTCGCGGGCCGCGTCTGGACGCTGAGCACGGGCCTTCAGACACCCGGAGCGGCGAGTTCCCGTCAGGCACCTCGCCCGCCGCCACCGGCCCCATGGGCGCCTCGCTGCGTGATGCGACCTGGGGCACGCCGCAGAATCTCGGCCCGGGCGTCAACAGCGCGTACAACGATTACGGCCCGGCCCCGTCGCCCGACGGCGCGACCATGTACTTCGCGTCCAACAGGCCCAAAGCCGGCGACCCGGCGGAGGACGCGTCCCGGGCGTGGCCCGCGACCGTGCGGGAGGATCTGGAGCGACGCGACTACGACCTGTATTCCGCTCCCATCACCGATCGCGGCATGGGGCAGGCCTCGCGGCTTGGGACGCTTACCACCCCGAGCAACGAGGGCACCCCGGCGGTCAGCCCGGCCGGTGACTTCCTTTACTTCGCGTCAGACCGCGCGGGCGGGGCGGGCTGACCGCCGGGGTGCCCTCGTTGCTCGGGGT
>CAZHKB010000100.1:0-9085 GCA_964533405.1 uncultured Phycisphaeraceae bacterium
CGCCCGCGCAACCCGCACACCCCACCACCCCCCCGCACAACTCGGACGAACCCCATGCCCGCATAAGCCGATCATCCCACCGGGTTCCTCCACGCGGACCCGCCAACCACGCCCAGGGAGCGGCCATGGACAAGGCCAGTCTGATCGGCATCATCATCGGGCTCGTCTGCTTTGGCTTCGTCGCCATGCACGCGTCCCACGGCCACCTCGAGATGTTCTTCTCGATGGAGGGCGTCTTCACCGTCATCGGCGGCTCCATCTCCGTCGTCTTCATGTCCATGCCCATGGAGAAGCTCCTCAAGGTCCCGGGCTACCTCAAAGCCTTTATGTTCCACAAGGCCCAGAGCGCGGCCCAGACGGTCGAACTCTTCTCCAAGCTCTCCGAGAAGGCCCGCCGCGACGGAATCCTCGCACTCGAGTCCGACATCGCCTCCCTCCAGGACAAGTTCCTCGCCGCAGGACTCAAGGCCGCCGTTGACGGCGTCGACCCCGGCGCCGTCGAGGCCAATCTCCGCCTGGAGATCCTCGCCATGCAGGATCGGCACAAGGCCGGCAAGAAGTTCTTCGACCTCATCAAGCTTTACGGGCCCGGCTGGGGCCTGGTCGGCACCCTGATCGGGCAGGTCGGCATGTTCGGACAGCTCGGCGGCTCCATCCAGGTCATGGGCGGCATGCTCGCCCTGGCCGTCGTCGCCACCCTCTACGGCACCATCGCCGCCAACGCCATCGCTGGCCCCATCGGCGACAAACTCGCCATCCGCTCCGGCGAGGAGATCCTCCGCCGCGAGATGATGATCCAGGGCATCCTCTCCATCCAGGCCGGCGACAACCCCCGCGTGACCACCGACCGACTCCTGGCCTTCATCCCCAGCAGCGCCCGCGCCAAACTCAAGATCGCCGCGTAAGGCAGGCAATCACCACTCCCCACTCTGCCACTGCGCCACTGGCCACTCCGCCACTTCTAGTTCCCCCCCCGTCACTGCGTCACTCCCATGGCCGACCACGAAGACAAACACGCGAGCGACGCACACGCCGAGGGTGGCCACTCTGGTGGCGGCCGCAGCGGCGGGCACGGGGGTGGTCACGGCCCCTCGGCACCCCACGAAGAGGGCGAGGCCGGCGCGCCCGAGTGGCTCATCTCCTTCGCCGACAACGTCACCCTCATGATGGCCTTCTTCGCCATCCTCCTGGCCATGAACATGAAGGAGCCCACCACCGGCGGCGTCGGCGGCAAGGAGTCCAACCCCTCCGCCTCCTCTCCCGCCGCGCTCGACCTCTCCATCGCCATCCGCTCCGCCTTCAACAACCCCGTCAACTCCAACTCCACCAACCCCTATGAGCAGGCCCTCGTCCGCCGCATGCGCGAGCGCGGCGAGACCGGCAGCGCGACCGAAGAAGGCCCACACGGCGAGTTCGACAAGGTCCAGTCCCAGGCTCCCACCGACTATTACACCCCCAGCGGCGTCGTCCACTTCGCCCTGGGCTCCGCCGAGATCTCCGCCGTCGGGCACGACCAGATCGAGCAGATCGCCGTCGAGATCAAGGACCTGGCCTACATCATCGAGATCCGCGGGCACGCCAGCCCCTTCGAGGTCTTCCGCAACGAACGCGAGGGCTTCCGCTTCTCCTTCGAGCGGGCCGCCGCCGTCGCCGACGCACTCACCGCCGCTGGCGTCCCCGCCGACAACCTCCGCGTCGTCGCGTGCAGCGACGGCATGCCCCTGGGCGACCGCGCCCGCACCCGCGCCGAGGGCGAGCAACTCCAACTCGTCGAGGTCATCACCACCGGCGAGGCTCTCCAACCCCGCACCGGCATGACCCCACCCTCGGGCGCACCAGCGGGCGGAGGCCACTGACCCCTCCTGGCCCGCGTGCGGTTGAGGGTGGTCACGCGGCGCCGCGAGGCGACCGGAGGGGGCGGTCTGGCTCCCTCAGCCTTGGTACTGTTCCCTCCCCAGGAGCACCCAGCATGGCCGACGCCAGTTCGATCAAAATCCTCGCGTTCTCCGGCAGCAGCCGCAAGGACTCGCTCAACAAGAGGCTCCTGGCCGTCGCCGTCCAAGCCGCGCGAGAGGCCGGCGCCGCCGTCACCCTCGCCGACCTGCGCGACTACCCCATGCCCATCTACGACGGCGACCTCGAGGCCGCGTCGGGCATCCCCGAGCACGCAAAACGCTTCAAGGACATGATGATCGAGCACCACGGCTTCCTGATCGCCAGCCCCGAGTACAACTCGTCCTTCAGCCCCCTGCTCAAAAACGTCATCGACTGGGCCTCTCGCCCCGAGCCGAACCAGAAGCCCCTCGTCGCGTTCGCAGGCAAAGTGGCGGGCCTGCTCTCAGCCTCCGGCGGCGCCATGGGCGGCTACCGCGGCCTCCAACAGGTCCGCTACGTCCTGGGCAACATCCGCACCATCGTCCTGCCCGACATGTACGCCCTCAGCGGCGCCGACACCGCCTTTGGCCCCGATGGCACCATGACCGACCCCAAGAAGAAGGACCTGGCCATGAACGTGGGACGCGATGTGGTGGCGAAGCTGGTGAAGCTGGCGTGACATTGGACCCCCAACGTGGACCGGCTCTCCCACTCGGCACCCCTACCCGACCTAACCGCCTCATCGCACCCTTCGCGACCGGGTCCCGGTCCCCACGCCGACCTGGGCCACGGCTCATTTCATAAGGGGCAGGAAGCCCGCCTGTTCGAAATGATGATCGGCCGTCAGCGCCTGCCGGATGCCCGCCCGCTCCATCACGACAAAGGAAACGCAGTCGGTGAGCCCCCACCCTTTGTCGGCCCGCCGCTCGAACAGGCTCGTCGGGTCGTCAAGCAGGGCTGGCGTCACTTCCACGATGCGAACTCGCGGCTCGGCCCGCAGTGACCGGCACGCGCCAACGGCCCGGGGTCGGACGACCGGGTCGGTCATCGAGTCAAGCAGCTCGATGAGCACCGCGTCCGTCGTGACCAGCGAGCCAACGAAGACCGGGCTCAGACGCTTGGCAACCTCGTGCAGCGCGTCGCGCGTCCGCAGCAGCGCGATGAGATACCAAGTGTCGAGGAAAACGGTCACCGCTCGGGCGCCCGCTTGACGTCGTGGTCGTGCTGCGCGGCGAAGTCGGGCGGGAAGCCTAGTTTTTGGCCACTCCGAGAAGGGCATCGAACGCGAGGGTCGGGCCGGTGGCGTGCTGACCGTTGCTGGCGGGTTGGCCGTTCTCGATGTGCACTGTGACCCGCGCGTTGAGGGGCAACCCGGGCGGCGGGGGCTCATCGAGGACGATCTGTTTGCCGTCGAAGTGGCCTTTGAGGGTCGTGGGAGCTCCCGGCGTGGACGCCTTTGTACGCGCGGCGGGAACGGCCTCATGCCGGGATGCCTGCGGCGTCGTTCGCTTCGGCGTCATCAATCGGGAGCCGGACAGCCGACGGCGTGCGGATGGTCGAGGGGGTGGCTGTTACAACGGAGTGAGGGGCGATGATGGAGCGTGGGAAGCCCGACTATCCTCAGAGCAGGACAGTCGGGGCACATGGCGTCAGCGTGAGAACAAGGCTTTCACTTCCACTGGCTCAACACCCTCTCGGATGATCCGGCATCTGGACAGGTGCGGGAGGTGAACCAAACGGCCACCAGCGTAGTTCCACCGAGTGCAACGATATCGGCCGTTGGGTGTTCCGGGAACATAACTCTCCGTCGCGCTGGTTCCCGACAACAGCCCGGCGAACTCTTGGGCCGTGTGCTCCCCCAGAGCAATGACGAGACGAGGCACCCACTCCGCCAACACTCTGCGCCAGATATCGCGGCCAAATCCGACCGATCGAGCCGCATCGTGCAGGTCCGAGGCGCTCGGACTTCGGAACGGCACAAGATTGCCTGCGAGAACTTCGTGGTCTTCCAGACCCAGGCTTTCGAGCAACGCGAGAACTTGCTGCTGCAACTGACTCCGACCCGGTGCGCGACCTCCCCACGACTCGTATCGATAGGCAAACTGGCGTGCCACGAACCCGTCTCGATCTCGATCTCGATCTCGATCTCGATCCCACTCCGGCTCATTCCCGCCGGGATTGAAACCGACCAGAAGAACCGACCCGGTCTCAAAGGCCGATGGGTCGGAGTAGAACATGCGCCAGCCGCGACTATGTTCGGCGGCGACATACCTCGAGTCGATCTCCGCACGCAGCTCAGTTTGGAGCGATGACGCGACTGCTTGCGATCGGCGGGGAGAATTATCCATGGGCAGCCCCTTCAACACCTGGTGGTTCCGCTCGCTCGCCCGCGTCTGAACCCGAGTAGAGGCTGTAGGAAGCCCGGCTCGGAGAGCCGGACTACCTCGCCGGCCCCATCAACTGCTCTGGATCCTGCAACAACTCCACAATCCGCGCCAGCGCCAGCGCCGCCGTCGCTCCATCCACAACCCGATGGTCGCACGCCAGGCTCAGCGGCATCAGCTTGCCCACCCTGAACCACCCATCCTTCACCACCATCCCCTCCCGCGTGCGGCCCACCGCCAGAATCCCCACCTCCGGATAGTTGATGATCGGCGTGGCGAAGCGGCCCGCATACGACCCGACGTTGCTGATCGTGAACGTCGAGCCCGAGAGGTCCTCTCGCTTGATCGTCTTGTCGCGGGCGGACTTGGCCGTCGCATTGACCGAGCGGCCGATCTCCAAGACGCCCATCTTGTCCACGTCGCGCACCACCGGCACCATCAGCCCCTGTTCGGTGTCGGTGGCGATGCCCAGGTGCACGCCCCGATGGCGCACGATCTCAGACTTTTCGTCGTCGGTCCACGCGTTGAGCGCGCCAAAGTCGCTCGTCAGCGCGCGGGCGACGGCCGAGCACACAAACGGGAGGAACGAGACCTTTTCGCCGGAGGCCGCGGCCAGGCGGCGGCGGAGGTCGTCGAGCGCGGAGACGTCGGCCTCGTCCATGACGTTGAAGTGGACGGCGTTGTTGACCGAGTGGCGCAGCGCGGCGGCGATGTTGCGGCGGACGCCGCGGATGGGGATACGCTGGGTGTCCTGGGTGGGGGGCAAGGTGGGCACGGCTCTCCGAGCCGGGTCCGACGGCGAAGCCGTCGAGGAGGCGGAGAGGAACGCCGGGCGGCTGGAAGTTGAGGTCGGGGCCAAGGGTGCGCTGGCGCTCGGCGCCCGGGTTGAGGGGGTAGAGGGTCCGGCTCGGAGAGCCGGCCCACCACCGGCGGCGGAAGCCCGCACATCCTTCTCGGTCACACGTCCGCCGATGCCTGTGCCCGCGACGGTGTTGATGTCGATGTTCAGGTCGCGGGCGAGGCGGCGGACGGCGGGGGTCGCCAGCGCCTTGCCGTCGGCGGAGACACCGGCCAGATCAGAGCCGACCTTACCGACGACGGTGCCGGCGTCCTCCGTGTGATCGGGCACATCATGGGACAGCGCGTGGTCAGCGTCGGCCTCGGCCTGCTCGGTGGTGCGAGGCTGGATGGAGCCGCCGCGGGCCGCCGCGGCCTTCTGGCCCGCGTCGGCGACCGCGCCGCCCGGCACGGGCTTCAAGCCCATGCCACCACCAGAACCGGCCGCGACCCCATTGCCGGCGACGTAGGTCACGAACGGATCGCCGATCTTGACGATCTCACCGTCCTGCCCATGCAACACGGCGATGACCCCGGGGCGAGGGCTGGGGATCTCAGTCAGCGCCTTGTCGGTGTTCACCTCCGCCAGCGACTGGTTCTCATCCACCTTGTCGCCGACCTTGACCAGCCAACGGATGATCTCGGCCTCCTGCAGGCCCTCGCCGATATCCGGGAGGAGGAAGACGTTGGGGTCGGAGGAGTGCTTTCCGGCCATGGCAAGTGTCCTGTGTGCGAGGGATCGGCGAGCCCGAGAGAGCGAGCGCGGCGTTGGAGCGATTGTAGGGGAGAGGGGCCGCGGGCGCAGCCCGGCGGGCCAACGGAGCCGATCGCGCGAGCGATCGGGCAAGCGACCGGATGCCGGTCGGATTCGATCACGCTGGTGGCGTGTGGACGCTCGCCCGACCGCTCGCGCGGTCGACTTGGTTGACGAAGGGTCAGTACGCCAGCACCTGCTCGATCGACTCCCTGATCCGCGCCGAGTTGGGCAGGTAGTCGTTCTCGAGCTTGTAGTACGGCATGATCGTGTCGAACCCCGTCACCCGCTGCACCGGCGCCTGCAGGAACAGGAACGCCTCCTCCTGGATGATCGTCGCGATCTCGGCCCCCATGCCCGCGGTTTTGGCCGCCTCATGCACGATCACGCACCGACCGGTCTTCTGGACCGACTGGATGATCGCGTCGCGGTCGAGCGGGTTGATCGTCCGCAGGTCGATCAGTTCGACCGACACGTCCTCGGGCAGTTTGTCGAGGGCCGCGAGGCACTCAAAGACCATCGAGCCCCAGGTCAGGACCGTGACATCCGTGCCCTCGTTCACGAGTTTGGCCTGGCCGATGGGGATGGTGTAATCCTCATCCGGCACCTCTTCCTTATACGACCGATAGACACGCTTGGGCTCGAAGAAGATGACGGGGTCGGGGTCGCGAATGGCCGACAGCAGCAGACCCTTGGCATCGCGCGGCGTGCTGGGAATCACCACCTTGATCCCAGGATGGTGAGAGTAAATCGTCTCGGGCGAATCCGAGTGCAGCTCGGGCGCGTGAATCCCGCCGCCCCACGGGACGCGGACGGTGAGCGGCACCGTGATCGCCCCGCGGGTGCGGTTGCGCATCCGCCCGGCGTGGTTGACGAGCTGGTCGTAAGCCGGGCCGAGGAAGCCCTCGAACTGGATCTCGGGGATGGGCCTCATGCCGCCCATCGCCAGCCCGACCGCGGCCCCCATGATCCCCGACTCGTCGAGCGGAGAGTCCACGACGCGGTCTGGGCCGAAGCGGGCCTGGAGCCCCTCGGTGACGCGGAACACGCCGCCGTTGGCGCCCACATCCTCGCCAAGGATGATGACGCGCGGGTCGCGCTCCATTTCCTGGGCAAGGGTGGTGTTGATGGCCTGGACGAGGTTGAGTTCGGGCATGGGGGTCTCGCGGTGGTCCGTGTCTCGGAGAATAGGCGGGCGCGTGCGACGACAATCGGGCCGGGCCGCTTCGGCCTCGCCGCTCACTCATCCTGACGATCGAACCTGAAACGGACCGGACCCGTCTCCATCAACAAGGCGCGGACCCCGCCGTCCTCGACCACAAAGGTCGCCGCGACCTCGCGGCCGATGATCGTGACCGCGGCGCGATCGGGCTGACCTTCGTGGCGCAGGTGGAGTGGCAAGCCCCCCAGCAAGGCGAGCAAGCGGCCGTTCTCGACCTTGATACGAAGCGTTCCGAACATGGGATCGAGGTACGTCCCCACATAGTCCTGGATCGGCCGCGAGAGTTGCTCCGCCCCGAGCAACTGGTCGCGCGGCGTGGGTTCGGCCGCCGCGCAATTCTCATCGCGCCTGGCGTCAGCCAGCTCCAGGCGGGCGGGCACCGGGTCAGCCTCGTCCGGGGCGAGCGCCGCCCGATACACATCCGAAGCGATGGCCCACGCCAGGGCGGGCGTCGAACCGTTCACCAGCATCACCACGCCGAGGTCGGCATCGGGAATGAACGACATATGCGCGTGGCATCCGGGAAAGTCCCCGGTGTGCATCACGACGTCGTGCCCGGCGAACGTCGCTCTCTCCCACCCCAGAGCGTACCCGTCTTGGACGATACCCAGGCGGTCGTGCGGGTCCTCGTGCGTCGCCCTCGTCCAGGAAAGCGTGACCACTTCGGGCGGAAGCACGGCGTGCCCGTCGATCTGCCCACGTCCCAGATTGAGCATGATCCACCGGGCCAGGTCGTTCGCCGAGGCCGTGATCCCGCCGGGCGGCGACATCATGCCTTCTTGTTTGCGCGGCTCGGCGGGGTGCCACGCGGTGACCCTGCGGACCCAGGACTCGGCGTGATCGGCGTCGGCACGTATCGCGTCGATGCTCGTCGAGGCGCGTTCCATGCGCGCAGGCTCGAAGATGCGGCGCTGCACCTCGTCCTGCCAGCGGTGCCCGGTCGTGCTCTCGATCAGCCGCCCCAGCAGGAAGTAATGGAGGTTGTCGTAGTGGTACTCAAAGGTGGCGTCCGTCATCGGCAGCATCGCCAGCACGCCCTCGATGTCGAGGTTGCCCGTGTAGGACGTCCCCAGGACGAACGCGGGCGGCGGACGCAGACCCGCCGTGTGCGACAGGAGTAAACGGACGGTCACTCGGTTCGCGGCCGCGGGGTCGGCGAGCGTGAACTCCGGGATGTACCGCGACACCGGCGCGTCCAGGTCGATCACGCCCTCGCCCGCCAGCAGCAGCACGACCATCGCGATCAGGGGCTTGGTGGACGAGGCGATGTACGCGACGGTTGAGGTCGTCATCGGGCGGCCCGCGACCGGGTCGGCGAGCCCCCACGCCGCGGCGTGAACCACCCGCCCATCCCGCACAATCGCCACCGAGAACCCCGGCGCGTCCAGCCGCGCCGCAGCGTCGCCCCATCGCTCCATCATCGCATCGAGCGGGATGCCCGCGACCCCAGGCCGCGCCGCCGCGACGGGCGGATCTCCGCCCGCTTGGGCCAAGGCGAGGGAGCATGTGTGGGCGAGGAGAGCAAGGCAGGCTGCGACCGGGACGCGGGAGACAAGTGATGGCATTGGATTTCCTCCGGGTGAGACCGCACGCGAGCCGAAGGCCGCGTGCCGAGTCTTGAACGAAGGGAACACGGGCCCCGGACCAATCGCTTCCGCACGCTGCACAACCTCGGCCGATTCGCAGGCGCACCGGACGACGCGGGTGAGAACGCCCGGCGTCACGCCCAGGTGCTGGGCGAACGCCCTGCACATGTGCGCCTGGTCGGAAAAGCCGACGTTGAGCGCCGCCTGGCTTGGCTCTTGGCCGCGATGGAGCAACGCCGTGCTGGCGAGTTGTGCGCGGCGGCGGGCGCGCCACTGCGCGATCGTCTGGCCGAAGCAGGCGCGAAAGACTCTCGCCACGTGCTTGGCGTGCCGCCCGCAGGATTCCGCCAGTTCCTCCGCGCCCGGTGGGCTCACGAGCCGCCGCTCGAGAAGCTCAAGCGCCGGCCGCATCCACTCCGGCGGCACG
>CAZHKB010000101.1:0-8876 GCA_964533405.1 uncultured Phycisphaeraceae bacterium
CCGTCGCCCCCAACACCTTCGAGATCGACGCGAAGTGCTGCTCGGCCAGCAGCTCCGTCGGCGCCATCAGCGCGCTCTGGTGCCCGCTCGCCGCCGCCAGCAGCATCGCGTACAGCGCGACAATGGTCTTGCCCGACCCCACATCCCCCTGGATCAGCCGGTTGGTCGGCACCGCCTGCGACAGATCGCGCCCCAGGTCCGCCACCACCGCCTCCTGCCCCGGCGTGAGTTCAAAAGGAATCCGCTTCCTGATCCGCTCATCAATCCGCCGGCTCACCGCCAGCGCGGGCGACCGCAGATGCGTCCGCAGATACGCCCGCCGCATCTGCACCCCCAGTTGCAGCATCAGAAGCTCGTCATACGCCAGCCGCCGGCGTCCGCTCGCGATCTCCTCGGCCGTCGTCGGGGCGTGCAGCATCCGATACGCCTCGCCCAGCGTCGGCAGCGCCCGCTCGCGTCGGTACGCCTCGGTCAGGTGGTCCTCCAGCAGCGCCAGCCCCACCGGCAGCACCCGCGTCAGCGCCCACTCGATCCGCGCCGACGGCACCTGCTCGCTGGCCGGGTACACGGGGCGCAGGCGTTCATCCCGCTCCTCGGGCTCGTGCCCCTCTTCCTTCAAGACCTCCAGCTTCGGATTGGCGATCTGGACACCCGATCCGAACTTCCGAAGCGTCCCCTGTACGCGAACCCGCATCCCCGGATGCACCTTCTTCTGCATGAAACCCTGGTTGAACCACACCAGGTCGAGACGCCCCGTGTCGTCCATCAGGACCGCCTCGAATCGGCTCTTGCGCCCGCGCCCCGCGATCCGGCACGCGGTGATCTGCCCCCGCGCGGACACAATGTGCCCGATCTGCAAACTCGCGATCGCCCCTTCCGCCTCCTGCCGCTCGTGCCGCATCGGCAGGTGCGCGATCAGCCGACCCACATTGGTCAGCCCCAGCGTCGACAGGTCCGCCGCCATGCGCGGCGTGATCCCCGGCACCTCCGCCAAGAGCGTCGAAAGCGAAATGGCACCAGTCTTGCCGATGCGGGAGGATAGTGGACCAAGCCGCGCTCCGCGTGTGTCCAACAGAACCGGCCGCGCCAGAACAGAACCGTCCGCGCGAGCGGCCGGCCGCCGCACAGCCGTCCGCGCTAACCGGAACTCGCCAGAATCCTCCGCACGCCGCCCCAGCGACTCTGCACCCACCCACCGAACCACGAGAGCCGATCGCTCGCGCGATCGGTTCTGCTGGTCACGACCCCGGCGCCGTCTCCACCGCCGGCGCGGGCTCCGCAACGTCGCCGCCCGCCGCCCAGGGCTCCCTCAAACTCTCCGGCACAAACTCCGCCATCCCGGGGTCATAGGGCGTGGCTTCCCATCGCACCCGGGCCGCCCCGATCAGCGTTCCCGTCGCCGCGGCCAGGTTCACCTGCGCGATCTGGTAATCCACGATCGCCTGGATCTCCGTCAGCCGCGCCAGCGCCAGCGCGGCCGACGCATCTAGCACGTCCGTCGTGGTCGTCGTGCCCACATCGAACTGCCTCTGCTCGGCCTCCAGCGACCGCTGGTTCAGGATCACGCTCTGCCGCGCCGCCATGATCCGCTGCCAACCCGCCTCCACCTCGTCCAGTGCATCAAACACCTCCTGCCGGATCAACTGCGCCCGCGCCGACCGCGTGTTCAGGCGCTGCACCCGCTGCAGGATCGCCGACCGCACGCGCGCGTGCGCCACCTCGTTGCCGATCGGGAACGACGCATTCACACCCACCGACCAGTCCTCAAAGTCGTTCTCCGCGGTCGTCGAGATCGACTCGTTCATGTCCGCGCCCAGCCCGTTGAGCCGGTACAGCGCCTGAAGCGTCAGGAGCGGCAGCGTCTGGTTCCGCGCAAACTCGATCTGCGACGCATCCGCCAACAGCCGCAGTTCCAGCTCCAGCATCTCCATCCGCTGGTCCACCGCCGCCGCCGCCAGCGCACCCCGGTCAAACTCGAACCGCGCCGGCTCCGGCAGGCTCGTCGGGATCAACTCCGTCGCCGAGTCCACATCCAGCCCCGGAATGTTGATGACCCGCTTCAGCTCGCGCTGGGCTGTCAGGAGATCCGTCTGCGCCCGGATGATCCTGTCGATCCGATCCGCCAGCCCGGACTCGGCCCGCGTCACCTCGATCTGCGCCACCGCGCCCGCGTTGAACTGCCGGCGGGCCCGATCCAGCTGCGCCTGCGCCACGCGATACTCCTCCTCACGCACCGTCAGCGCCTGCCGCTGCCCATACACCTGCCAGTATTGCCGATCCACCTGCGACAGCTGCTGGATCACCCGCAGCCGGGTGCTCGCCCCGGCGATCTGGCTGTTGTAACTCGCGATCCGCAGCGCGTTCGTGTTCGCCCGTCGCCCCGCGCCCCGCAGCAGCTGGTGCGTAAGGGACACCTCGAGATCACTCGTATACGCCGGGTTGAGCGTCGAGAACTCGTTGTTCGTCTCGCTCCGCGTCATCGGCAGCCCCACCGTGATCGCCCCGCCCGTCCGCATGGGAATATCAAAGCTCGGCTCCACCCGCCCGAAGTCCTGTTGCGCGCTCTCCAGCCGCGAGCCGGTCGGCGAGTCCGACTTGTTGTACGACGCCGACAGGTTGAACGTCGACTCCCACGCCGCCTCCTGCTCGTCCACGCTCTGGGCCGCGATCGTGGGATCGAGCAGCGACACCGACAAGTCCAGGTTGTTCACCAGCGCGCTCGCCCGCGCCTCCTCCACGCTCAGGTCCGCACGCTCGACCCCCCGGAATCGCTCCAGATACGCCCGCGCCGAGGCCGGCATCTCCTGGTCCGCGTGCCGGAACCCCGCCGGATCGATCGGGTTGATGTTGCGCAGCCGATCGAGGTCCACCCGCTCGCCATAGTCCGACACCACCGTCGTGAATGGGTTGGAAGACGACGCGCAACCGCCCAGCATCACGCCCGCGGGCGCGCCGGCGGCCAGGAGCAGTCGGGCGATCGGGCGGTGATGGCGTCGGGTCATGTCGTTCAGGACTCCGCTGTCGTTCGGTTCTGTTGGATCAAAAGAGGGAGTTCACCACAGAGGCACGGAGACACAGAGGGATTCAAAGCCAGAGTCAGGGACCCGCGGGCAGTGAGTTCGAGGGCAGTGATCGACCCGTCGAGAGCACCTTGTTCCAGAAACCCAGACTCCAATCAGAATGCCGAAGCAGCCATGTGCGGCGCCGGGTCCAGGATGGAAGCGGGTTTGGGCAATGGGCACTTCAGGCGCGACCCCTCACCCTACTCATGCCCTCCCCCATCCACTTCCCCTCCACAACCTCCGCCTTGCTCTGTGTCTCTGTGCCTCTGTGGTGATGTCCCTGATCGATCAACCCAGAACTCACTCATGCCGCAGCGCCACAATCGGGTCCAGCCGCGCTGCCTTGATCGCAGGGAACATTCCGAACACGATCCCCACCCCGGCCGAGAACCCGAACGCCAGGATGATCGCCTCCGGGGGCACCTGCGCGTCCCCCATCGGTGAGTCCGGGATCAGCGTCAGCGCCAGCACCATCGCCTGCCCGATCGACACCCCGATCGCCCCCCCGAAGCTGCACAGCACCACCGCCTCCACCAGGAACTGCAGCAGGATCACGCTGGGCTTGGCACCCACCGCCTTCCGCAGCCCGATCTCCCGCGTCCGCTCGCTCACCGACACCAGCATGATGTTCATGATCCCGATCCCGCCCACCAGCAGCGAGATCGACACCACGCCGCCCGCGATCAGCGTGATCACACTGGCGATATCGTTGAACTGATCGATCAGGTTCTGCAGGATCTCCATCTCGAACGTATCCGGGTCTTCCGGGCCCAGGTTCCTCGCCTTGCGCAGCGCGAAGCGGATCTCCTCCCGCGCCTCCTCCGCCACGTCGGGCGTCCGCAGCTTGGCCATGAACACCAGCCAGTCGTACGGGTTCATCGTGTACGCCGTCGAGAACGGGATGAAGATCTCCGACTGGCTCTCGCCCCCGCCGAACATCGGCCCCAGTTCCTTGGTCTCCACGATCCCCACGATCAGGAACCGTCGCCCGTCGATCAGGATGAAGTCCAGCACCGGGTCAACGTCCAGTTCCAGCTCGTCGATCGCCTTCTCGTTGATCAGGCACACCTGCCGCCGCTCGTCCTCATCGATCCGGAAGAACGGGCGACCGCGGATCACCGTCCGGTCCTCGATGTCGTGCCACTCGGGCCAGATCCCCGTCACCCGCACCGCCTGCTGCGTGATCCGCCCGTTGGTCACGTCCCAGCGCCCGTCCGTGATCGGCGTCAGCGCCGAGATCGACGGGCAGTTCTCCTGGATACGCCTCGCCTCGTTCAGGTTCAGCCGCACCGAATCCCACGAGATCGTCGTCCTGAGCTCGCGCGGCACATTGCCCCACACCCACATCTTCTGTGCGCCGAACGTCGCCACTTCCTTCAGCACATAGTTCCGCATCCCATCCAGCGCGGCCACCACCGCGATCACCGATGCCACGCCGATGATGATCCCCAGCGACGTGAGAACCGCGCGACCCTTGTTCGCCCAGATCTGCCCGAGCGCCAGGAACACGGTCTGAAAGATCAGGCGGATGAGGAACATCAGTCGTGGCCCTCCGCCGAAACCTCAAGCTGCGAACCCGGAAGCGTCTGGATGATCGGGGCGTCGTCGTCGACTGACTGCTCCAACGGGCTAAGAACAGGCCCGACCGCGAGCGCGCCCAGCGGCTTGAGGCTCGTCCCGTTCTCGTGCCGGTGCCCGCCGACGCCCGCCGTCGCAGTCCGAGCACCGGGGGAGGTCGGCGCCGCGGCGTTCGTGCCGGTCGTCGCGCTTCCGTGCCCGCTGCCGACCGAACTCGCCCCCAGCCCCGCCGCAACCCGCTCCGCCCACGCCCGGTGGATCGGGTCCTGGTTGGTCGGCATGTCAGAGAGAATGTTCCCATCCCGCAGCCGCACGATCCGGTCGGCGTACCCCGCCACGTCCTCCTCGTGCGTCACGATGATGATCGTCTGCCCCTCGGCGTGCAGCGCCTTGAACAGGGCGATGATCTCCTCGGTCGTCCGCGAATCCAGGTTGCCCGTCGGCTCATCGGCCAGAAGGATCGTCGGATTCCCCACCAGAGCCCGTGCGATCGCCACGCGCTGCCGCTGCCCGCCCGACAACTGGTTGGGCTTGTGCCGCATTCGGTCGCCCAGCCCGACCTTCTGCAGCGCGCGCTTGGCCCGGCGCCGCGCCGAGAGCCACCCCTTGCGCGAGTACAGCAGCGGCAGCATTACGTTCTTGAGCGCGGTCGCCCGCGCCAGCAGCTCGAACGACTGGAACACGAACCCGATCTTCTCGTTCCTGATCTGCGCCAGCCGCGCCTGGCCCATCTTGTGTACCGGCTTCTTGTCGAGCAGGTAAGTCCCGCCCGTGGGTCGATCCAGGCACCCCAGGATGTTCATGAGCGTCGACTTGCCCGACCCCGATGCCCCCATGATCGCCACATACTCGTTGTCGTTGATGGTCAGGTCGATCCCACGAAGCGCGTGGACCTTCTCCACGCCCATCTTGTACACCTTCTCGAGTTTGCGGATCTCAATTCCCAAGTTCAGGGGCTTCCGGTTGTTCATTCAAACGCAAAGGACGCAAAGGACGCGAAGTCCGCCAAGTCCGCGAAGTCCGCCAAGTCGAGCGGAAACTCACCGGGCGGGTTCGGAAGGAGCGAGGCAACTGGCCCGATCGACAACTCCATATGCTTGGGCTCGAGCAAAGGGCGCGGCCCGGTCTCTACCCCCCCTTCACATTGCAAACTTTGTGACCTTTGCGTTCAACTCGATCCACCCGCGGCCTCCGTGGCCTCCGCCTCCGTCGTCTCCGCCAGCGCCGGCGTTCCCGCTCCGGGCAACGCCGGCACCATCCCCTCCTCACGAATCCGATCATCATGCTTCAGCGTGATCAGCACCCGGTACGGCCCGCTCACGATCGTGTCGCCCTCGCTCAGCCCCGCCAGGATCGCCGTGTGCGTCAGGTCGCTCGAACCAATCTCCACCGGCGTCGCCACCGCCTTGCCGTCCACCAGCCGGAACACGATCCGGCAGAACGTCTTGCTGTGGTCCACCTGCGGGTTGTCCTTCACCACCTCCGCCGGCAGCTCGTCAATCCGCCGATCCAGCACGCACTGGCTGGGCACCCGCAGCACCCCCTCGAACGTCTGCACCTCGATATCCACGTTGGCCGTCAGACCGCTGAACAGCCGCTCGCCCTCCTTCATGTCGAGCGCGATCTCGGTCTCGAAGAACCCCGTCCCGCCCTGGGCGATCTGGCGTGTCAGGTCCACCCGCTCCACCACACCCGTGTACTCCCGGTCCTCGTACGCGTTGATGTACACCCGCACACGCTGGCCCGGCGTGATCGGCGCGATGTTCGACTCATCCACCTGCGCCTTGACCAGCATCGACGAGCGATCCGCGATCACCATCAGCACCGTGCCCATGTTCTCCCGCGTCCCCAGCACCACCTCGCCCACCTCGACCCGCAGGTCCGTGATGGTCCCGTCCATCGGCGAGTGTACCACCGCGTTATCCAGGTTCTTCTGCGCCTCGTCGATCTGCGACTGGCTGATGGCGATCTGCGCCTTGGCGCTCTCGATCCCCGCCTCCAGCTGCGCCACCGTGCTCACCGCCTGGTGATAGTTCGATTCCGTCGCCTCCAGCGAAGACCTCGCAATATCCCCGCTGTCCGCCAGCTCACGCTGGCGACCATACTCCGCCGTCACCTGCGTCAGGCTCGCCCGCGCGCCCGTCAGCCTCGCCTCATCCGCCCGAAGAGACGCCTGGCTCGCCAGCAACTGCGCCTGGGCCGATGCCAGCCGCGCCGTCAGGTCCTCGGGGTCAAGCCGCGCCAGCACATCCCCAACCCGGACCTCCGCCCCCTCGCGCAGCGGCAACTCCAGGATCCGCGACGACACCTTCGCGCTGATCTCCACCTGCACCCGCGGCTCAATCGCCCCGGGCGCATTGACCGTCCGCACGAGGTCCCCCGTCTCCGCCTTCTCCACCCTCACCTCGATCGACTCCGGCTCACGCTTGATCCCGCGCAACTGATCCGCCAGCGGCGTCGACGTCATGACAAACCCGCCGATCCCGCCCAGCAGCACCAGCACGATGATGATCCCGATCGCCCACTTCAGCACGCGTCGGCTCCGTCGTTCTCGGACCCCGGGACCAGCGCCCCACGCGCCGACTCCCCATACCCCGCCCGCCCGCCTTCCGTTCTACCGCCCGACCCGCGCCAGGAGGCGGTACACGGGGTGTTGGGAAACCACCTACGCCAACTTTCATCGCGCGTTCACCACACGCCACGGAATTGCTCCCGCGCGGCAACCAACCGCATGATCGTACGACCTGCCGACACGCGACATGCGCCGCCTCGCGACGCCAAGGGACTCGCGCTCGCGCCAAAAAACGCCCCGGCCTTCTGAGCCCACCTCGCTCAACCCTCGGCCGCCTCCCGCAGCGCCATCGGCTTGCCCAGAATCTCCCGCAGCACGATCGCCTGCCGCAGGTCCGCCAGGTTCACCTTCACAGACCCACGATCACCCGACGAAGGCCTCGCCACCGGCGTCATCGATGGCCCGTCCGGCAGCAGCCGGTGCGTGATATCCCCGTCGTGCTCGTGGTACGGACCCCCGATTTCCCCCGTCGGAGCCGGGAACTCCTGCGCAGGCGGAGCCGACGCCGCCTGCTGCGGCGGCTGACGCCTCGGATCCCGCGTCTGCGGCTTCTTCTGCTGCCGCTGCTTCGGCTGCTGCCGAGCCGGCTGCCTGGCCGGCTGCGGCGTCGGCTGATACCCCGTCACCACCGGCGCCTGCTGCTGATACCCCGTCGCCACCGGCGCCTGCTGCTGATACCCCGTCGCAACCCCCGGCTTCTGCTGGAACGCCGTCGGGGCGCTCTCGCCCACCGTCTGCTGATACCTCGTCGGCGGCTTGGACATGCTCGCGGGCGTGTTCGAACTCCCCGACTTCTGCCGACGCAGCGCCTCAATCTGCGCCTGCCGACGCGCCGCCATCTCCCGCAGCCGATCCTGCGCCGATTGCTGCGCTTTGAAGGGCACAGGCACCATCGCCTGCGGGCTTGGCGCCATCATCACCGGCTCCACCGGCCGCCCCGTCCGCATCGCCTCGTTGATCTGGTACTGCCGAAACTGCTCCAGCCGACGCTTCTCCTTGGCGTCCTGCGCCACCTTCACGAGCCGGATCACCACCGGCACCACGAAGATCAACGAGAAAATCAGAACCCGGATGATCTGCTGCGTTGTCATGCAACCCCCAGTGTACGACATCCAACCCACGCGGGTGGCGTGGTGCCGCTCCGGGCGGGTGGCAGGGTTGCCGCTCGGGGCAGCCATGCGATGAGCCCGCATCGCATCGACTCCCCCCTCGCCCCGTGGCCTTGGACGGGCAGAGGGCAGGGTGAGGGGTGCCTTTAGATCGAATCCCCCGCCTCCACCGCCACCGCAAACCTCACCACTCCCCCCGCATCCTCCACCATCCTGAACCGCGCCCCAAACACCCCCTCCAGATTCTCCGCCGCGAGCACCTCCGCCGTCGCGCCACTCGCCGCGATCCGCCCCTGCCCATCCATCAACAACACCCGATCCGCGAACCGGGCCGCCAGCGCAAAGTCGTGCAGCACCACCAGCACGCCGACCCCACGCCGCGCCGCATCGCCCAAAATCGACATCGTGCGAAGCGCATGTTCCGGGTCCATCGCCGCGATCGGCTCATCCGCCAACAGGTACGTCCCATTCCCCGCATCAACCGAATCGTCCGCGCACGCGGTCGGCCACCCCCCGATGCCTCCGTCACGCGCCGGACACCCCGGTCCCCCACTC
>CAZHKB010000102.1:0-8857 GCA_964533405.1 uncultured Phycisphaeraceae bacterium
CCCCACCGCCGGCCGCCGGGGCGGCGGGGGGTGCCCCGGCCGCCGCCGGGTTCTTCCGGGCCAGCTGTTCGGCGACCACCTTTGCGGCCTGCATGAACAGCTTCTTGCACGGGGCGAGATCGCACGCCTTGCCCGCCCCGCATTTCTCGGTCAGCAGGGCATCAATCGCCGCCAACTTCTCCTGGGCGGTCGCGATCGACTTGAGCACCGCCTGCAGGTGTTCGGCTGGTGTTTCCTGGAACGCCGCGTCGACCAGGGCCGGAGTCACGCCCCGGTAGTCCTTGGCCC
This sequence comes from uncultured Phycisphaeraceae bacterium, assembly GCA_964533405.1. GTDB lineage: Bacteria > Planctomycetota > Phycisphaerae > Phycisphaerales > UBA1924 > JACKHA01. Next base: position 289 of record CAZHKB010000102.1, read on the forward strand.
CCTCGCCGGTCGGTGCCTTGCCCGCCATCTCGATATCCCGCAGACCGAACCGCCCGATCTGGGGGGATTCGGTGACCGGAGCCTCGAGGATCTTGTTCTGGAACCGGACCACGTCGCCGTAGGAGTCGGCGGGCGTGGCCAAGGTCGCGATGATGTTGATCCGCTCCAGGCCCGGGTTGGCGTCCTCGGGGTCGAGTTCCGGGTAGAGGCGATCCCAGAACTTCGCCAGCAGACCATGCAGCAAGGTCATGCCTTGGGCCAGTCCGGAGTAGCCCTCAAGCCTGACCTCCGCGACCGCCAGGAACAACCCCACACGCAGCGCCTTGGACCGTCCCAGGATGCCCTCGCACCCCTTGCGAACCTCCGACCACGAGGGCTCTTCGCCCGGCACGAGCTTGCGGGTGGCCTGGGGTCCGCTGCCCTCGATGATCTCCTGCTCGGGCTTGCCCTTGGCTAGTTCCATCAGGGCCGCGTACTCGGGGTCGTAGCGCACGTCGGCCCCGCAGGGGTTGTCCCCGGCGACGGGCTGCAGGAGCTTGTCAACGTCGATCGGCATCCGTCTCCCTCGGCCCCGGCCACGCCGGGCTTGTCCCTATCGGCTCGGCACATCCGCCCGTTCAGGGGGCAGGCCTCCAACTCCAAAGCCCGGGGGTTGGACACACCCCCGGGCATCACGCTCTGCCCCACGGCTCACGGCACGGAGGGCGCCGGTGGCAGGCGCTCTTCGATGATCCGCTCGGGCTCGGCGGGCGTCGAGACCGGAGCCTCGATCACCCCATCACCAGCGTCGATGACCGCGATGAACTGCTGGTCGTTCAGACCCTGCGCCGGCTTAACAAAACGCAGCAGCCTCACACGGGCCTGCGAGAACTCGCCCGAGGACAGCCCGAGGATCTGGAACTGCCCGAGCAGGTGCTCGAGGGTGTCCAGGTCCTGTTCGACCTGGGCGTAGGCCTCGTTGCTCTGCGTCAACTGGCGGAACGCGATCGGGTCGAACTGCCCGCCGGACTGGCGGCAGTAGTCGCGGACGGCCTCGGTCAGGCGGGCCCGGATGATCGGGGCCTGCGGCTCGCCCGTCTCGAGGAAGAACGCCTGGTAGTCGTTGATCAGGTCGGTGGCGATGTCGAGGCTCATGCGGTTGGCGGTCACGTACGAGGCGTCGCCCTCGCCGCTGACCAGATCGTTGTAGAGGGCGCGGCCGATCAGGGCGTCGAGCAGGTCGTCGGGATCGCGGGCGTTGATGCCCAGATCGGCCAGGGCGCGCTTGGCGACCGAACCGATCGACGTCGCCTGGTTGACCGTGCCCGACTGGCTCTCGTTGGGGATCTGCCCGAAGATCGGCGGCTGGAAGCCTGTGGTGCCCTGCGCCCGCGGGTCGAGCGGGAACCCCGAGAACCGACCAATGGTGTTGAGCACCGAAGAGCCCGCCAGCCCTTCGGGCGGGATGCCGACCAGCCCGAGGGTGGCCTCGGCCTCCTCCGGGGTCATGAACAGGTCGTTGAGGTGCAGAAGGCTCTCGCCACCCTCGGGGCTGAGTTCCAGCGACCGAAGGATCAGATCGCCGCGAGTTTCGGTGTTGAACCCGACCAGTTCTGTGGTGCCGAGCGACGCGATGCCCGTGGGACCCTCGGTAAAGGTCACCAGGCCGGCGACCACCAGGTCCGTTCCATCGTCAACGTCCAGGGTCTCCGCGGGGCCGGGGTAGGACTCCTGATCGTCATTCACGCCGCGGGTGGGCTTGGGCAGGAGGATCGACCCGGCCCGGGATTGGATCTCGATGCGGGTGGTGGCGGGATTGAGCAGGTTCACATCGAAGTTCCCGACCACGAGCACGTCACCCAGGATCACGTTGCCGCCCGCGGTGATCCCGAGGGTCGGACGGTTCGAGGCGTCGACGAGCTGGTTGTTGATGAATGGCAGGCCGTCGACGTTGAGGACAAACGAACCGTCGGCGCCCCGGTCGTACGCGAATGTGGCCCACAACTTCTCACCCTGGCCCATTCGGAAGTCGCCGACGGTCTCGATGAAGAAGCCGCGCTCGCCGTCCGGGGCATTGGGGTCGAACTCGATGAAGGGCATCAGGATGGTGGGCACGAGCGGGGCGGTGACGCCTTCGAGCGTGAACCCGTTGATGGTGATGTTCTGCGCCCCGACCGCCGACCGCCCGTTGAGCCCGCCCTCCTGGAAGTTGAGGAAGAGGTTGTCAAGCGGGGCGTCGGCGCCGATCGACTGGGTGAAGGTGATGGTGGGCAGGGTGTGGTCGAGGATGGACACGTCGGTGATGACGGTGAGCGAGTTGGGCGAGGCCGCCGACTCGCTGTTGATGGTCCCCAGGAACTCGATCGTGCCGCCGGCCGCGCCGTCGGCGGCGTTGAGCAGGGAGTCGCCCTCGAGGATGAGGTTATCGCCGATCTCGATGCGTCCGGCGGTGAAGACATCGGCCGAGAGTCGGGTCTCGCCGTTGGCGTTGGTCGTCAGGGTGGAGATGCGGTTGACGCGCCCGATGTCGCCCGCGAGCGTGACCGGGCCGCCGGAGTTGAGCGTCAGAGCCCGGCGCGTGGCGGCCGAGTCCGAGTCGATCTCGCCGTTGAACTGCAGCGACCGGCCGCGGAAGGCCAGGTTGTCGTTCATGACGATGTCGCCGTCGAAGGAGATGTTGGAGCCATTGGACGCGATACCGTTGGCCAGGAGCGACCTCCCGGTGCCGTCCTGCCTGAAGTTGTTGCCGTTGAGGACGATCGAGCCGGTTTCCTCAAGCGTGAAGTCCCCCGCGTTGGTGAGGGTGATGTTGCCCGCATCGACCTCGAGGGCCCGCGAGAGCAGAACGTCCACCGCGGTGATGGTCGCGCCCTCGGTACCGCTGACGGTGACCGGGGCCGAGACGATCAGGTTGCCGGCGGAGTTGACGCTCAGCCCGCCGCCCACGTTGAAGGCGTCGGCGGCGTTGTTCCCGATGCGGAACGACCCGCCCTGCAGGTCCACGTCACCGCCCACATCCACCGTGTTGTTGAAGCGGGAGACCTCCGACGAGGTGAGGGACATGTCGGCGTTGACGTTGACCGATCCCTCGAAGCGGAACGAGCCCGAGTCCATCTGCACGCCCGTGTCGCCCGAGACATCCAGCTCGCCCTCGACCGCCGTCTGGCCCGTGCCGTCGATCTGGCGGAAGTTGGTGACGCGGACGCCCTGGAGCGACACGTCGCCGGCCGAGACGATGCTCATGTCGGCCAGGCGGGCGGTGTTTCCGATGTCGCCCGTCACGTCGATGTTGCCCTCGTCGGCGGCCACGTTGAACGAGAAGGCCCCGTTCACGTCGCCGTCGATCGCGATGTCATCCTCGGTCGAGCCGCCGTCGGTCGAGATGGAAGAGTTGCCCGCCAGCGCCAGGTCGCCGTTGATCGCGATCGCGCCCGAGTCGCTCCGGGAGAGATCGCCGTTGATCGTCGTGGTGTCGGCGGTGTAGGTCTGAGCGCCGGTCGAGGTGACCGCCCGCAGGCTGACGGTGCTGGCGGTCATCTGGACCACGCCCACGTCGCTGATCGACCCTTCGGCCACGATGCCGGCATCACCATCGGTGGTGACGGTCAGGTCGTTGGTGTTCCCGTCCACTGTGCCGCGGAAGGTCGTGTCGCCGCCGGTGGTGATCGCCACCGACGCGCCGAGCGCCGTGTTGCCGTCGATCACGACCTCGCCGGTCTCGGCGTCGAGATTGCCGTTGAGGGTGACCGCCCCGCTGTAGTTCTGGTCGCCCTCGGTCGCCACCGCCTGCACCGCGATCGCGGCCCCGGTGAAGTCGACCGACTCGAGCGGGTTGACCCCGCCGATGTCGCCCGTGACCGTGACATCACCCGTGCCCGCGTCGAGCGTGAGCGAGGCGGCGGCCACCGCCGAGTTGATCGTGCTGCCGTCGGCGAACAGGATGTTCCCGCCGTCGGTGGCGACCGAGGCATTGCCCGCCAGCGCGGTGGCCCCGGTGATCGTCACGTCCTGCCCGGCGGTCGTGATGTCAGCAGACAGCAGCACGTTGCCCGCGTCGATCGTGAGCGAGGCGGGGGTGAGCCCCGGGAGGCCCGCGCCGTTCATGTCCTCCTGGATCACGACGCTGCCCAGCGACTCGGGCGAGAGCAGCGTGAGCGGGTCGGTGAACGCCACCGCCCCGCCGCCGTCGCCGCCCACGACGATCAAACCGTTCGCACCGCTGCGCCCGATGGTGATGCTCGTGAACCCGTCGCGGAGACGGGCGAACTCGGCGCGGCTGATGCGCATGGCGGTGGCCACGCTTCCGTCGCCCGCGATCTCGATGTTCCTCGAGTTGCTCCCGGGCTCGATCGCGATGGTGTTGCCGAACACGTTGCCGTTGAGGGCGATGTTGTTCATCCGCAGCACGATGTCGCCGATCTCGTCCGCCGTGCCGATCAGCGCGAAGAAGCCGGTTCCGGCGCCCAGGTCCACGCTCAGGTTCTCGTCCGAGTCGCCCCGGATGGCGGTGAAGGTGGCGTCACCGCCGTCGGTCGAGACGCTCAGGTCGCTGCCGTTGGTCAGGACAATGTTGCCCCCGCCAAAGGTGATGTCGCCCCCGCGGGTCGTGAAGGCCGTGGCGCCGCTGGCGACGCTGTGCTGCCCGCTGGCGGTGAGGGTGGCCGAGCCCATGGCGTACTCGGTGCCGTTGTAGGTGATGTCGCCGTCGCTCGCGACGATGGTCGCGCTGCCATCAACGCCGGGCGTGCCGCCCGAGCCGATGTTCTCCAGCAACACGCCCGCGCCCGACTCGACGTTCAGGTTGGCCAGGGCGGTCGTCGCGCCGATGTCGCCCTGGAAGTCGATGTCGCCGCCCGCGGTGGTGACGTCCAGGTCGAACGCGCCGTCCACGGTGCTCCCGAACGTGATCGTCGAGCCTGGTCCCGTGCCCTGGTTGGTGATCTGGGTGTTGGTCAGCAGCACCACCGCGGAGCTGAAGGTGATCGCCCCGGCCGAGCCCGTGAATCCCGCGCCCAGGTTGATCAACCCGCCGCCCGTGTTGATGACCAGATCAACCCCGTCGTCGATGTCGAAGGTTCCGCCGCCGTCGAAGGAGATGTCGTTGCCGTTGCTGGTGAACGTGGCGGTGCTGCCCGAGCCGGTGCCCAGGATGTTGCCGGTGACGGACGTGGTGTAGATCGCCTCGTTGGTGTTGTACGTCTCGCCGCCCAGCGTCAGGATGTTCGTCGCCGTGAGCGCCGTCAGGCCCGTGACGCCCGCGGCCCCGGGGGTGCCGATGCCGTTGAACAGCGTGACGCTGTCGGCGGTCAGGTTCAAGCCCGCCAGCGGGGTGGTCCCGCCGACCACGCCGTCGATCTCAATGAGCCCCGTGCCGCCCTGGGCGGTGAAGTTGAACCCGCCGTCGAGCGTGCCGTCGATCTCGATGGTGCCCGCGCCGCCGGTGTTGGAGAGCGTGCTGTTGCCCCCGAGCGTCGTGTTGTCGTCGATCAGAATCCCGCCGCCAGCAGTGGTGATGTTGGCCGATAGCGTCGTGCCGCCGGAGTCCCCGCCCAGGAACTCGAACGAGGCGGTGGGCCCGGCCCCGAACATGTTGCCCGCGACCAGCGCGGTGCCGGCCTGGTAGTTGAAGACCATGGCGTTGCGGAACTGGCTGGTGCCGAACACCAGATCGTGCGTCCCGCCCGCGACACCGATCGTCACGCTGCCGAACCCGTCGTCAATCGCCGCCAGGTCGTTGTCGGTCAGGTCGAGGCTCGTGCCCGTCGGGTTGCCCGCTGTGGGCGTGCCCAGATTGATGTCGCGCGAGGCGTTGGCCGGCTCGATGGCCAGGGCGCCGCCGCCCGTGATCGAGCGATCCCCGCCCGTGAAGTTGATCTCGTTGCCCGAGAGGGTGGTGTCTTGGCCGCTGGTGTTCAGCCCGCCGCCGGTCGTGAGCGCGTTGCCCGCGAACAGCCCGCGATCGGTGGCCGCCCCGTTCGTGCCGAACCCCACGTCGCCCGTCAGCGTGATGTTGTTGCCCGCGATGATCCGGTCGCCCAGCGTGGTCGTGCCCGTCACCGTCACGTTCGTGCTCGCCTGGGCCTCGTCGGACAGGTCCAGGTCGCCGCCCACGTCGATCGAGCCGTCCGAGTCGAGCCTGTCTGCCACCAGATCGCCCGTGGTGGTGATGTCGCCGGTCGCCTCGCCGTCGGTCGTGGTGACCAGGCCGGAGTTGGTGAACAACGCCGACCCGCCCGCGTTGTTGGTGGCCTCGAACCCGTCCACGAAGTCGAACGTCGTGCCGGCCATCATCAGCGACTGGACCAGCACCGCCTCGCTGGCGGTGAACGCGCCCGTGAGCGCCGTTTCGGTCTCCAGCGCGCCCGCGATGTCAACCCCCTCGAGCGTGACGCCGGCGGCCGACACGATCGACAGATCAACCAGACCCTCGGCGCTGGCGACGGGGTTCAGCCCGCCGTCGAGCGCCCCGAAGATGTTGGTGCTGGTGCCGTTGACCGTCAGCACGTCGCCCACCACGATCGATCCGGTGCCGCCCTGCAGGCGCAGACGCTCCACCAGCCCGCTGGTGTTGTCCGTCCCGCGGATCGAGCCGTCGATCGTGATGTTCCCGGCACCCGCCCCTGTCGAGATCAGCGGGATGTCCGCGTTCAGCCCGCTGTTGCCGGCCCCGTCGGCCAGCAGCACGTCGTCGTCGATCTCGATGTCGGTGCCAGCGGTCGTGATGCGTGCGCCGTTGTTCAGGGTCAGCGCTCCTTCGTGGCTGCCGTTGAACCTGATGCTGGCGTTGCCGGTGCCCGAGAGCGTGCGGTTGGCCAGGATGGCGAACGACCCGCCCGCCGCTGGCGCGTTGAGGGTGAGCGGATCGGTGAACCCGGCCCCTCCGATCTCGAAATCGTGCGCGCCGGTGCCCGCGAAGCCGATCACGATGCCCAAGAAGCCGTCGTCGATGTTCGAGATGTCGGTCGCGCTGAGCACCAGCGCGCCGGCGGCCAGGCTCGTGCCGTTGCCGATCTCGATGTCCGTGCCCACCGCGTCGGGCAGCAGCGTCAGGGTGTTGGTCCCGTCCCCGCCCGTGAGCGTGCCCAGGATGTCGATGTCGCGCGCCGACAGCGTCAGGTTGTTGCCGACCGTGTCGAAGTCCGCGCCGATCTCGATCTGGCCGCTTCCCGACCCGACCCCCGCGGTGAGCTCCCGATCACCGACCTGCGTCACCTGGCCGGTGAACTCGATGCCGTCGAAGAGAATCGTCGTGATCGTCGTGATGTTCCCGCCCAGCACCACGTCGCCCGGGCCCGCCTGCTCGAAGCCGTCCTCGGCATCGATGTCGGCGGTGATGTTCAGCGTGCCCGCATTGTTGACCGAGAGCAGCCCGGTGATGTCCACGTCGCTCAGATCGACCCGGTCGCCGGTGATCGTCACCCTGGTCAGGCCCTTCACGTTGGACGTGCCGCCCGTCTGGCCTGACAGATCGCCGTCGAAGAAGACATCGCCGATCCCGGCGTTCACGACCAGGCGTTCGGTATCGTCCACACCACCGGTCGACCCGAACACGTTGAAGTTGAAGTCGATCTCGCCCCCGCCCGAAGTGATCGTGGCCGCGGTGTCCTGCGTCACGCGCACGTTGCCAAGGAACTCGATGGCCCCGCCCGCAGTCGTGATCGACGCGCTTCCGCCCGTACCGTTGCCCAGCCACGTCACGCCATCAAACGTCAGGTTCCGCGCCCCGCTGGCCTCCAGATCGCCGATCACGATGATCTGCTCGGTCAGCCCGTTGCCGTTGGGCGAGTTGAACGTCACGTTGAACTTGAACGGCGCATCGGGGTTGTTGGCCGCGTTGATGCCCTCGATCTGGATGTTGTGCTCGCCGTCGTCCTCGTCGCCGAACGCGATCGACAGCACCGATGGCGCCAGCGCCGCGATGTCCGTCGAGTCCAGGGTGTACGCCCCGGCCTGGGCCACCGTCACGTCGCCGATGTCGATCGGGGTGTTGACCGACGGCGGCGTGAAGGTCAGCGTCGCCGGGAGGGTCGCGAACTCCGAGTTGCCCACGCTGTTCGGCCCGCCCAGCAGGTCCAGGTCCGCCGACGCCAGGGTCAGATCGAACCCGTTCATGTCGATCGCGCCGTCGAAGGTCATCACCCCGTCGGACGCGATCGTCACCAGCCCGCCCGAGTTGAGTTCCACGTCGCTGCCGAATGTCAGGTCGCCGACCGTCGAGATCTCGTCGTTGACGAGGTCGAAGAAACTGATGCTCACCGACCCGCCGTTGTCCACCTGCGTGAACGCCCCGCCGATCACCACCAGGCCGCCCAGGTCGAGCAGCCCGCTGTTGGTGATCGAGACGTCCGAGTTGGCCCCCACGGTCGTCAGAGTCGAGACCAGCGTGATGTTGGTGCCGCTCAGCGTCACCGTGCCCGACGCGCTGGTCGAAACCGCCGCGCCAAAGTCCAGCACGCCCGACCCCGACACGCCCAGCCCGCCCGCGCCCGCCGTCACCGTCGAGTCGAAGTCGAAGGATGTGCCCGCCAGGTCGATCGTGCCGGCGCTCACCGCGCCCGCCGCGTTGAACGCCCCGGTCAGCGGGTTACTC
>CAZHKB010000103.1:0-8790 GCA_964533405.1 uncultured Phycisphaeraceae bacterium
GCGGGAGAGGGCGGTGGATCGGGCTGGGCGAGGGCGCACGGCGCGAGCGGACACGCGATCAGGAACATCGAAGCCAGGACGCGGATGAATCGCATGGGGGCCCTCCAAGTGGAGGGTAAGCGTCGCGTTGCCCCACGGGGGGGGAGGGCGTTGCACCGCACGTCCATGAACCGATGACGCCGGCGGCGCGAGCCCCCGCATGATCCCGGGCGCGGGCTGGAGGTGCGGGGGGCTTGCGCCGCCCGTCCCGTCCAGACCGGACCTCCGCGTTCTCACGCGCGCAGCCCTGTGCGTTCGCGGGCCGAGTCGAGAATCTGACGGATCAGGTCGTTGTACCCGAGGCCCTGGAACTCCCAGATCAGGCAAAGATCGGAGTAGCCCGGACGCAGACCCGGCAGCGGGTTGACTTCGAGGACCTGCAGATTGCCCGCGGCGTCGGCGCGGAGGTCGACGCGGCCGCAGTCGCGGGCGCCCAGCACGCGCCACGTTTGGACCGCCAGGCGGCTGGCCTGCTCGGCCAAACCGCCGGTCGCGAGCACGCACTGCACTCTCCCCTCCCAGTCCACCTTGTTCTTGAATGTGTAGACCTCCTGCTCGGCGCCTTCGAGCATCGTGACTTCCTCGACGCCGACGGCGCGAGCATGTCCTCCGGTGCCCAGGACGCCGACCGTGACCTCGCGACCGGGCAGGAACTCTTCCACAAGGACCGGCTGGTGGTAGCGATCGAGCAGGTGGCGGCAGAGGCGGTCGAGTTGCGCGGCGTCGGCGCACTTGGCGTTGCCCTCGATGCCCTTGCTGGAGCCCTCGGCAATGGGCTTGGCGAAGAGCGGGTAGCGCAGGGCGCGGTCGCCGTGCGCATCGAGGTGCGCGAGGTCGGCGATGGACTCGACCACGGCGAAGCGGGGGGTGGGGATGCCGGCGTCGCGGAGGATCCGCTTCGCGGAGGCCTTGTGCAGCGTCACGGCGCAGACCAGCGGGTCGGACATGGTGTAGGGGATGTCGAAGGCTTCGAGCAAGGCGGGGACCAGGGCCTCGCGTCCGAAGCCGCCGGTGGACTCGGCGATGTTGAACACCAGGTCCCAGCGGTCGCCGCGGGAGAGGCGGGCCATCAGGGCGCGGGCCGAGCCGATGCGATCGCAGGTGTGCCCGGCGGCCCGGACGGCGGCGTCGATGGCGTCGATGGTGTCGCGTGCGTCGAACTCGGCGGCCAGGTCGGGGGCCATGCCGGCGGCGAGGTAGTCGTCTTTCAAGTCGTAGGTGAAGCCGATGTTCATGGGGCGGTCCTGGGGGAGAGTCCTGGGTCCAGCCTCCTGATGGTCGGGCACCCGGTGGACGCGTGCGACCGACGGACCGACCTGCCAGGACTCAGGACCACGATAGACGGCGCGGGTTGGGTCACGCGAATGTCGCCGGAGGGACTTCGCGCGAGGTCTCAGGACTTCCTCGCGTCGTGGTCGGCTCGCAGTTCCTCGTACAGCGTCGCCCGCCAGCGCTCGCCGTCGCGGGGGTCCATCTGGAGGACGGTGAGCATCGTGGTGTTGGGCGTGCCCGGGTGCAGGGTGCTGGCGGGCAGCGCGCGGCGGTCGGCGTCCAAGAAGAGGTGCGTGGGGCAGTAGGTTTCGTCGAGGCCGCCGGATTCGTCGGCTGGGCCTTCGAGGCGGTGCTCGTTGTACATGAAGGGGTAGAGACGGCAGACCAGGGGGCGGACCGGGGTGGGCAGGACGCAGCCTGCCGGGCCAAGGAAGGTGCAGTCGCCGGGCTGGCCCGGGTGGCCCCCGACGCCGGGGCTTTGGGCGTCCTGCTTGCGCAGGACGTGGCGAGTGCCGTCTTGCGCGATGGTGTAGCGGACCCAGTTGGGGTCGTCGGGGTCGGGATCGGAGTAGGAGGGGTCCAAGGGTGCGGCGCGGTGCGCGAAGTCAAGGCGGCCGGTGTGGGCGGCGATGCGGGCGACATCGCCGGATGTCACGACGATCTGCGCCGTCTGGCAGCAAGTCTTCTGGGTGGCGGCGCAGCGGGCGCAGGGATGGAGTTGCTCGTGGGACAAGCGGGCGTCCGGGGGTGTTCGAGTGGAACGAAACGTACGCGATGTACGCAAAGGACGCCGTGCGCGAAGCGGCTCAAACTGGGAGCGGGTCGAGACTCGTTCCCCCCCGCGCGGCGTGGTGCCCGTGTGCTCGATGGTTCCAAGTCAGTTTGCGACGTTGCGAACTCTGCGCCCTTTGAGTTGAAACGGGTTGGCCAAAACTGGCCTCAGTCAATGCCCCCTGCCGTTCTGCTTGTGCCCGTTGGCGCCGACGCCATTGGAGAGCGCGCCGTTGGCCAGGGCGGCGTTGATGCCAGCCAGACGCTGCTCGTGCGCGCCCGGGGTGCGGGGGCCCGGGCCTTCCTTGGGCAGGGGGTCGGGGTAGCGGAAGATCTTGCCCTCGTAGTTTCGGATGAGCAGGTCGTCGCCGTCGCGCCCGGCGACGTAGTTGGGCATGAGCGGGATCTTGCCGCCGCCGCCCGGGCCGTCGATCACGAACTGGGGGACTGCATAGCCCGTGGTGTGCCCGCGCAGCGCCTCGATGATCTCCAGACCCTTTTCGACCGGCGTGCGGAAGTGCCGCGAGCCGGGGATCGGGTCGCACTGATAAATGTAGTACGGACGCACGCGGATCTTGAGCAGACGCTGCATGAGCGCCTTCATGGTCTCGGGGTCGTCGTTCACGTCCTTGGTGAGGACCGTCTGGCTGCCCAGCGGCACGCCGGCGTCGGCGAGGCGGCCACAGGCCTGGGCGACCTCGGGCGTGACCTCGTTGGGGTGCATGAAGTGGACGGACATCCAGATCTGGTACTTGCGGACCATGGCCGCGAACGCCGGGGTGATGCGCTGCGGCAGCACGCACGGGATCTTGGAGCCGATGCGGACGAACTCGATGTGCGGGATGCCGCGGAGGCGCGACAGCAGGAACTCGAGGCGGTCGTCGGCCATCGTGAGCGGGTCGCCCCCGGAGATCAGCACGTCGCGGATCTCGGGGGTCGCCTCGATGTAGGCCAGGGCCCGCTCGAACTGCTTGCTGTTGAAGTGGTACTCGCCGGTCTTGCCGACCAGCCGGCTGCGGGTGCAGTACCGGCAATACGTGGCGCAGAACGACGTCACCAGGAAGAGCACACGGTCGGGGTAACGGTGGACCAGACCCTCAACCGGCATGTCGCCGTCCTCATTCAGCGGGTCTTCGAGCTCGGCGGCCTCGTGCGTGAACTCATCCTGCACCGGGACCATGGTCCGGCGGATTGGGTCCATCGGGTTGTCGCGGTCGACGATCGAGGCGTAGTAGGGCGTGATGCCCACGGGCAGGCGGTCGCCCAGTTCAAGCACGGTGCGGCGTTCGTCCTCGGAGAGCCGGAACGCCTTCTCGAGGCCAGCCAGGTCGCGGATGCGGTTGCGGAGCTGCCACTTCCAGTCGTTCCATTCCGCATCGGTCGCGTCCGGGAACATGCGGGCCCGGAACTCCTGGGCGCGGGCGGGAATCACCAGCGGCTCGCCGGCGTCGCGAGTGGAGGAGAAGCCGATCGCGTCGGGGGCGATGGTGCTGCGGCCCAGGGCGATGGAGGGCGTGGGCGCAGCAAGAGCCGCCAGTTGCGGTGTCGCACCGGCGTAGGCCGATACAGAGGCAGGTTTTGTGGCGGCGACCATGGTCCCGCCGGGACTACCTGGAGGTTCGGAGTCTCCGCCCTCGCCGCAGGCGTCGCCCGAGACCGGGCCGCTCTCTGCGGAGAAGGTGGGTGGGGCGACCGGCAGGCAGACCCGCCGAGATGCCGTTTCCGACAGTGCGGGTGTTTTCACCCGCTTTGACTTTGCGTCCACGTGTCTTCCATCGGTCATTGATCGTTGCTCGCGGCAACTTGCCAGGATTTCCACCCGCCCCAGACGCCGACCCACGGGGTCGATCCCGCGCCCGCAACGGACCCAGTCCACGGAAGCCAACAATACAGTGGCGTCAAACCATTTCAAGTCCCGAAAATGATTTCCACAATTGGCAACAGGGGGGGACCCAGGCGACGGAGCCGCGTGCGCGAGCGGTCGGACACCGCTCGACCGACGTTGGCGTCCATGGCCCCCAAACCGTGCGATCGCTGAATTCCCGCGAAATTTTGACCCTTCCGCGCGCCGGGGCGTGCCCGACCGCTCGCGCGGGACGGGTCGGTTCCGCCGAAAGGAAAACCCCCGAGTCCGACCCGGGGGCTTCTGGAGACTTCAGAACTCGGCTGTCGGTTACGGGAAAATCCCGCGGACCTCGTAAATCTTGGCGATGTGCTCCACCGCGGCGACGTAGGCGGCCGTCCGCAGGTCGCACTCGTAGCGGTTGCGGGCGACCATGGTCCGGCGGGCGGCCATGGTGATGACGCGGTTGAGTTCCTTGTCCACGTGCTCGGCGTCCCAGGTGACGTGGCTCTTGTTCTGGATCCACTCGAAGTACGACACCGTCACGCCGCCGGAATTGGCCAGAATCGCGGGGATGACCTCGACGCCGCGCTGGCTGAGGACGCGGTCGCCGGCGGGGGTGCAGGGGGCGTTGGCGCCCTCGGCCACGACCTTGGCGTCGATCCAGTTGGCCTCGCGCTCCTTGACCATCTGCTCAAGCGCGGCGGGGATGAAAACGTCGCACTTGGTCTTGTAGAAGTCCTCGAGGCTGATCTTCTCCGCGCCCTTGCCGGCCTTGGCTCCGGTCCCGGTGGCGGTGTGGGCGGTCTCGAATCCGGCGATGCCGCCCGAGGGGCTGGTCTTGCAGTGCTCGGCCAGGGCGTGGGCATCCAGGCCGCTGTCGTTGCGGATCGCCCCGGAGTGGTCGGCGACCGCGACCAGCACCGCGCCCATGTCCTGCAGGATGCGCCCAGCCCAGGAGCCCACGTTGCCGAAGCCCAGGACCGTGATCCGCATCCCCTTCAGCGGGATGCCGATCTCGGGGAGCATCTCGGCCAGCACGTCGGCCACGCCCTGCCCGGTGGCCTTCTCGCGACCCAGGGACCCGCCAAACTCAACCGGCTTTCCGGTGACCACGGCGTTGCCGTCGTTGGCCCCGTGCTCGCCAGCGGACATCATGTAGGTGTCGGCGATCCACGCCATGTGCTGAGCCGTCGAGCCCACGTCCGGGGCGGGGATGTCAACGTTGGGCCCGATCATGTGGGCGATCGCGGATGTGAATCTCCGGACGATCCGCTCCATCTCGCCGGCGGAGTGCTTGCGGGGATCGACCTTGATGCCACCCTTTCCGCCGCCGTAGGGAAGTCTCGCCAGCGAGCACTTCATGGTCATGAGGAAGGACAGTGCCTTGACGTCGTCGAGGTGGACATCGGGGTGGAAGCGCAGACCGCCCTTGTAGGGTCCCAGGGCGTTGTTGTGCTGGACGCGGTAGCCCTTGAAGAGGCGATGGTGCCCGTCGTCCATGCGGACGGGAAAGTGGACCATGACCTCGTTCTTCGGCTGGGCCAGGATGATCCGCACGCGGTGGCGGAGGTTGATGAGCTCCGCGGCCTTGAGCATGTTGGAAACCGTCTGGGTGTAGAGGTTGTCGGGGTCGCGCGGGAAGCCCAGCTCGTCGAACACGGGGTCCCAGCCCGGAGGCGTGGACGAGTTGGCTTGCGGCTTGGTGGCGGTCGTGCTCATCGGAGCGGTCTCTCCAGTGGAGTCTCGCCGGCGTCGGAGGTGGGGGGGAGGGCGTGAAACCGGGGGGCACAACGCCCGCCAGCCCGGCGACACGAGTCGGGGGGCCGCTTTCACCGCGATCATGTCTGGAACGGGCTTGCTGACTTGGAACGCCCGTGATGGATGCTGCCCCGACCAATCTCCCCGGCAAAGGTGTATCGGAATGATACTCTACTGCCCATGATCCTCTACCTCGCCAGCGATCTTCTGTGGGCCACCCGAATCAAGGCGACGGCCGAGGACCTGGGGCTGGCGGCCCGGCCCGTGCGCTCCCTTGAGCTGCTCGAGGCGAGACTGAAGGACACCGAACCGACGGGGATGGTCCTGGACCTTGAGGCAACCGAGGCGGCGATGCAGATTCTCGGACGTTTGCGCGGGGTGCGGGCGGGGGAGCGCGAGCGGGCGATCCGGATCGTGGCGTTTGCCCCGCATGTGAAGGTGGAGGTCATGCGGTCGGCGAAGGAGGCGGGGGCCGATGAGGTGATGCCGCGGGGGGCGTTTGATCATGGGTTGGCCGGGATTCTGACGAGACTGGGTGGCGGCGACAACGCCGCCGGACGCCCGTCCTGAGGAGCCTCGGCGACGAACGTCCGGGTTCGTGGGCGCGGGCTGGCACATTTCGGAGTGGGCCGCGTACAGGAAGGCAGATGAGCGCGACGCCCAGCCAAGTTGATCCGGGAAGCGTTCCGCAGGCGGAGGGCGGCGCGATCGGTGTGCCCGGGCGGTCGCCGGTGCTCTCGCGCCCTCGCCCGACCCCCAAGCCACGCCTTGAGTTGTGCCCGTATTGCGGGCGGGAGTCGGTGAACACCACGCGGTGCGCGACGTGCGGCGGGCAGTTTGATGCGCTCTCGAAGCAGGCGACGCAGAACGCGATGGGGCCCTGGTGGCTGCGGGAGGGCGATCGCCCGCTGCGGCCCGGGTGCTCGTACGACACGATCAGGGGGATGGTGGGGCGGGGGACGATCACCGGCCAGACCGTGCTCAGGGGGCCCACCACGCGGCAGTTCTGGACCCGGGCCCGCCGGGTGCCGGGCGTGGCGCACCTGCTGGGCGTGTGCCACTCCTGCCAGCGGGAGGTCGGCACGAACGCGTTCATGTGCGCGGCGTGCGGGGCGTCGTTCGTCACCGAGACCGATCGGCAGCACCTGGGGCTGTCGCCGGTCGCCTTGCTGCCGGGGCAGGCGGCGGCGGAACGGATCGCGGCAGTCAGCGCGGCGTCGATGCCGGTGCCGATGGGGGTGGTACCGGCGGCGAGCGGCCCGACCCCGACAAATCGCCCGAACGTGAGGGAGGGCTTCGGCCAGCCCGGCGGGTTGGGCTTGCCGGGCGTTCTTGCGTCGGGAGAGGAAAAAGCCGTCCCTCGTGGTGGCGCCGCCTCGGAGCGGGTCGAGACGGTTGTGCGATACGTGCGGCGCCCGCGCTCGACGGCGGGGACGCTGGCGATCATGGTCTTCGGCGCGACGATGGCGGTGGGGGGGTTGTGGGTTGCGCTCCTGGCGGCCCAGGGCAGCTCCGCGGGGGCGCTGCTGGCCCTGGGGATTGATCCGGGTGTCCAGCCAGCCAATCGGCTGGCGCGGGCGGGTGTGCCGGGGACCGAACCGCAGATTCCAGACCCTGAAGTCGGCACCGCCGGGACGAATGCCGGTGCGGCATCGGGCGCGACCGACCTCTCGAGTCACCCGGGCACAGACCCTGAGGCGCAGATCGCATCGGGTTCGACGGGGACTGCGCTGCGGGCTCCGGCTGCGGACCTGGCTTCCTTGCCCGAGTCACCGACTGACACTGGCACGACCTCTGTCCTGGCCATCCTCCTCGGGCATGTCGAAGCGGGCGGTCCCGCCCGGCTGGGGCAAGCGACCGCGCTCGTGAATCAGGCCGAGCGGGAGAGGCGGATGACCGGGGATGAGGCGTCGGCGTGGCGGATGGCGTTGGAAGCACGAGCGGAGCGGGCGGGGATGAGCGGGTTGCCTTGAATGTGCGGCTTGAGCCTGAAGGGCCAAGCGTGCGTCGCCGGGGGTGGACAACCCCGAAATCGAGTCCGGTCATCACCCAGTCCGCAGAGGCGACTGGTTGAGTGCGTCAAGACGGCTCGGGCGTCGGTTTCGTCGCTGGAACCCGCTGGCCGAACTTGGATTCGGTGCCCGCCAGCGTGCGGTTTATGTTGCCGCGGTGCTTGAAGATGACCAGGACGGCCAGGGCGAGGGCGACGCCCAGGAAGGGCCACGCCGCCTCGTACCACGGGCGCGAGAGCCAGCGGAGATTCCCTGCGGCGGCGAAGGTTCCGATGATCCAGACGGGCAGGCTGGCGGCGGCGATGGCGGAGGCGATGCCGACGTAGCGCCAGCGGGCGACGATGACGACCCAGAGCGCGAAGGCGCCCATGCCGGCGAGGGTCAGAACCGGAAACACGCCCAGGAGCGCGCCCAGGCCGGTGGCGACCCCCTTGCCGCCCTTGAAGCCGACCCAAGGCGAGAACATATGCCCGAGGATCGGGCAGGCCATGACCGCGAGCCAGAGCAGGCCAGCGGAGGCGGGGATGTCGAGCCGGCCGACGAGCCCCGCGAGAAAACCGGCGGCGAGCGTGGGGAGCAGGCCCTTGAGAACGTCGAGCCCGAAGCAGAGCGCGCCAGCCTTGGTGCCCAGGACCCGCAGGACGTTGGTGGCGCCGATGTTCTTGGAGCCGTGCTGGCGGATGTCGATGCCGTGGGCGCGCCCGATGATGACGCCGAAGGGGATGGAGCCGATGGCGAAGGCGATTGGCATGGCGACCACGAGCGGCCAGTTCATGGCGGGAGTCTAAGGGAGGAAAGGACTCACCGCAGAGTCGCCGCCAGCGCCGAGGAAGCCAGAGTTGGCCAGCACCTTCTGGGCGTTGCCTGCGTCTGTGCGGTGAATCCCGTTCACGGCGTCATCCGGGCGCGGACGCCCCGTCTGGCTGGGTCGCTTCATGCAGCGTCCGCACGCAGGAGTCGACGAGTTTGACGTAGCGGTCCATGGGGAACTGCTCGATGTTGAGGCCGATGTGGCCCAGGGAGGCGAGCAGGTGGCCCATGGCGTCGGCGCGGTCCGAGCCGAGGGCTTCGCAGTGGGTCCTGAGTTCCTTG
>CAZHKB010000104.1:0-8742 GCA_964533405.1 uncultured Phycisphaeraceae bacterium
GAGCAGATGGTACCGGGTCGAGGGGGCAGCGATGCTGGGAGCCAGCGTCGCGTCCGTGTCGGCTGGCGGGGTCCAAGCACGAAGCAAACCAAAGCCATATCGAAACGCGAGATTCACTCAAAATCAAACAAAGGTTGGCGGTTCTCCGCCTCCCATCGGCTATTCTGTTCGTTCTCGTCGGCCATTGCGGTCGGAAGGGTTCCGGCGTTCGAATGGGGTCGCGAGGGAACGAACAGGAGAGCGACGCATGAAGACTCGGATTCTCGGGAGCCTGGCCATGGTGATGGCGTGCGGCTCGGTCGCATCAGCCCAGTTGTGGAACGACAACTTCCAGACGAGCGGGGGCTTCGGCCCTCAGTGGAACCTGCTGGAGGGCACATGGTCGGCGGTCGGCGGACAGGGCACCCACACGAGCGGCGGTGTTGAGGTCATCCAGCACACCCTCGCCAACCTGTCCTACGTCCACTCGCGCGTGTCGATGGACATGTTCACGAACGCGAACAACCAGTTCGCGGCCATCCAGATCGGGCTGGGCGGCAGCGACAGCATCCAGGTTAAGCTCCAGCAGCAGGCGGGCGCGGGCAACTTCTCGCACATCGGGATCTATAGCCAAAGCACGCTTGGCCCGGTCGCCCCGTCGGGTTTCGTCTCGTGGGTGGGGACGACGACGCTGCCGGACCTGACATTCGATGCGAGCGGGTTTGTGGCGCTGCCCGTGGGGGCCGCGTTCAACGCCGCTCGCGTGTACGTCCGGTTCCAATCGGCGGATGTGATCCAGGTGGACATCGACGCGAACATCGACGGCTCGATCGACTACACCTACTCCCGCACCGGCGTGAGCACGGTCTCGGGCAACTTTGGCACGCGGTACGGGCTGGCGGCGTGGGGCGTTGGCACGGCGTTCGACAACTGGCGCGTGCAGAACCGCAACCATGTGATCGTGGACTTTGACTACACCCCCGGCGGCGACGGGCGCCTGGGCACGAACGATGACGTGGCGATCATCGCGCCCAGTACCTTTGCCGCGCAGGCAACGCAGCTCAGCACGGAGTTCGCCGGGCTGGGGCTGAGCTTCCCCGCCGCGGTCGGCGATCGCAACGAGATCGTGAACAACACGACGTTCGGAGTTCCGGCCTTCCAAACCGCGCCGAACCTGCTGGGTTCGCTCGGCGCGGCCGACATCGGGTTCGGCTTCACCCGCCCCATCTATCGCGTCGGCGCGCTGCTGGGCATCTCCGGCGGTTCTGATCGCATGATCGCGTTCAACGCGGCCAACGTCCAGATCGGCTCGATCGTCGGCGATGACACCTTCGAGTTCATCGCCACCGTCCAGCCCATCGCCCGCGTCTTGATCGAGCCGTTCGGCGGCAGCACCACCCCGACGATCGACAACCTCACCTTCACCGGCGCGCTGGTGGCGGACGGCGGGCCGAACTCCAACGTCCAGAGCTTCGGCGCCGGCAACTACGTCGCCGGTTCGGAGTTCACCCTTGACTCGACGACCGTGATCCGCAGCCTCGGCTACGTCGATGCCGAGGGCGATGGCCTTGCGGGTCCCCACATGGTCGGTTTGTGGAACTCCGCCTCGCAGGCGCTGCTCGCACAGGCCACCGTGACGCCCAGCAGCGCGACGCTGCCCTCGGCCAACGGCACCGCCCGGTGGTACATGGCGTCGATCTCCCCGATCGTGCTCGTGCCGGGCACTTACCGCGTCGCGGGCGAGGTGCTCAATGACGGTGGGGCGCTGAGCAACGACAAGGTCGCGCTTGCCGGTGCGATCATCACGGCGGGCTATGTGCGGACGGACTTCCCGAACGGCGGCTTTGCGTTCCCGAATCTGACCTTCGTCTCAGAGGCCATTCGCGCCACCGCGTCGATTCTGTCGGTCTGCCGCCCCGACCTGACCACCAACGCCATTCCCGGCTCGCCCGGTTACGGCGTGCCCAACGGCGTGCTGAACAACGACGACTTCTTCTACTACCTGTCGCAGTTCGCCGCTGGCAATCTGGCCGTCGCCGATCTGACCACCAGCGCGATTCCCGGCTCGCCGGGCTACGGCGTGCCCAACGGCATCCTGAACAACGACGACTTCTTCTTCTACCTGTCGATCTTTGCCGCCGGATGCTGAGAGAGCCCTGAGCGCGAGCTCAGGAAACCCTCCCGGTCATCTCACACATTGGCTTTGAATCACGGGGGGCGGGCGCACCAGCGCCCGCCCCTTTTCATGTGGCGTTGACTCTCCCGTTCGCCATTCGATCGAGCCACGCACCGGCGTCACCAAGCACGGTTGTGCAAGAGAGCCGAGCCCGTGAGCGATCGACACTATGAGGCCAAGAACTGATCGCTCGCGCGATCGGCTTCAAGAGTCAGGCCAGAATGCCGCGCGTCTTGAGCATATCGAGGCACTTGCCCACACACGCCGCCACATCATGCTCCGCTGTCTTGAGCACCAGCTCCGGCTCGCGCGGCGCCTCGTACGGGTCATCCACGCCCGTGAACTTCATGCCCTTGCCCTCGGCCAGGGCGGCCCGGGCCTGCTTGTACAGGCCCTTGGGGTCGCGCTTCTCGCAGAGTTCCAGGGGCGTGTCCACATAGACCTCGATGAAGTCGATGCCGCTGGGCTTGGCGTTCTTGTGCGACGCCCGCGCGATGTCGCGGTCCTTGATGTACGGGCTGATGAACGAGGTCAGGGCGATCGAGCCAGAGTCGGCAAAGAGCTTGGCGACCTCGCCGATGCGCCGGATGTTCTCGGCACGGTCCTCGGCGGAGAAGCCCAGGCCAAACCGCTTGGCGGCGTCCGGGCCGAAGCCGAAGGCCTCGCCCAAGATCTTTGGGCCGCAGTTTAGCCCGAAGCGGACGTTGTCACCATCGAGGCGGTAGCAGTGGACGCCGCGGCTGACGATGACCTGCTCGAGCGCGCTGGCGATCGTGGACTTGCCCGAGCCGGAAAGGCCCGTGAACCAGAGGGTCGCGCCCTTGGACTTGAGTGCCTTCCAGCGCTCCTCGCGGGTGATGTCGCCCTCATGCCAGTGGATGTTGGTGGGGCTGTGGGCGGGGGCGACGAGGGCCATGGGAATCTCCGGAGTACGGTGCGGGCGGGAGTGTAGGAATGGGACGGGGAGGAGCACCAGGCACCAGGCACTGGGCACTGGGGCACGGGGCACTGGGCCGGGGCCGAGATCGCCGGGTGCCAGGCGCGGGCGACACCGCGACACTCGGTCTTGCCACATCCGCCTGATGGAGGCGGGTGCCTCGTGCCCAGTGCTTTCTCCCTCTTCTGAACCCCATTTCACTTGCCCCCGTGCCTCCGGTGGCCCACAGTCCCAGCATGACGATTGCCGTGGCAGTTTCGAAGAATGGGCGGACGTTCCTGGCTGCGGACTCGCTGGTCACATTTGGCGGGCAGCGGTTCGCCGCGGACAACTGCGAGTTCCACAAGATCCAGCCGGTGGGCGATTCGCTGATGGTGTGGTCCGGGTGGTCGCTGTATGGCGAGATTCTGCGGTCGCACCTGCTGTCGGTGCCTCCGCCCACGCTGCGGACCGAGCAGGAGGTGTTCACGTTCTTTGTGAGCCTGTGGCGCTCGATGCGCACCGACCTGACGTGGGTCGAGCGGGGCGGGAAGGACCATCCGTTCGCGGACCTGGAATCCACGTTCCTGCTGGCGAACAAGGCCAGCATGTTCGTGGTCGCGTCGGACATGGACGTGACGCAGTTCAAGCAGTACACGGCGGTGGGATCGGGGTCGAAGTACGCGCTAGGGGCGCTGCGGATCCTGTACGAGCAGCTCGATGATCCGGAGGAGATCGCGCGGCGGGCCGTGCAGGTGGGGATTGATTGCGATGTGTATTGCGGGGGGGCGATTGATGTGGAGGAGGTGGGGTAGCAGGGGAGCGCGAGCGTGGTCCAGCAGCCTTCGGGCTGACGAGCCACGTTGGGTTGACAACTGTCTGGTTTTTGGTAGGATTGTTCGAGTCGCGAGCGGGTCGACCGGGCGGGGGAACAGGGTCAGGGGCGTGGGGCAGGCGCGGTTCGATGATGCAAAAAAGGCCGCTGCGATCGTCGGCGCATGATTCGGCACGCGGATCGTGGCTTCGCCATCGGCGGTACTCACGGCCTCACCCCACGGCCAGGTCGCGCCCGACAGTGCCGTCACGGTCAAGTACACGGAGACATGGACCGGAGCCCCGTCGTTCTCGGAGATTCTCGGACGGATCGAGTGAGAGGGCAACCAGGCCTTCGGGCGGGACCGCGCGGGCGCGGGTGGGGTTGGCGTGTGCGGGCCGCCGCTCAGAAATCGCTTGCAGTGTGCGCCTGCGGCGTGGATACTGGTGAGTGCCCTGTCCGCTGGCCCGTGGCCTGGCGGCGGGGCCGACGGGGAGACTTCCATGTCCAGGTTGATGCGTGGGGCGTGGCTGGCGGGCGCGGCCGTGTCGTGCGGAAGCGGCGGAGCGCTGGCGATCGACCTTCAGAACGCGACGGCGACCTTCAGCCAGACCCAGTCCGCCAACTTCTTCGCCAGCACGATGATCGATGGCAGCCTCTCCAGCGTTGGCAACGGATGGGCGATCTTCGACCCGAACGCTCCCGGAGGGCTGTTCACTTCGACCCAAGCGGCCGCATTCGAGACGGTCACCGATTTCCCAGCGGCTCAGATCCGTCTGACCCTTCACAACCTGAACTTCGACGGTGTGCACAACGTCGGACGGTTCAGCTTCTCGGCGACCGTCGACGACCGCAGCACGTTCTGCGACGGGCTCCAGACCGGGGGCGACGTCACGGCCCAGTGGTTCACGCTCATCCCCGGGAATGTCACGCTGCCTCCGGGCATGAGCGTCCTTCTGATGCCCGACCTGAGCCTGCGGATCTCTGGCCCCAACACGCCCGGCGTGTACTCGGTCACATACAGCCCGCCGCCGATCGGCAACATCACCGGCTTCCGGATCGATGTGATTGAGGATGCCTCGTTCCCCACGAGCGGGCCGGGGCGAGCCCCCAACGGCAACTTCGTCATCACCGAGCTTCGCATCACCAGCTACCCCTGCGTCGCGGACATGTCCACCGGTGCGATCCCGAGCCAGCCGGGGTATGGGGTGCCCGACGGGATCGTCAACAACGACGACTTTTTCTTCTTCCTGAGCGAGTTCGCGGCCGGGAACCTTGCCCGCTGCGATCTGACCTGGGGCGCGATCCCGGCGACCCCCGGCTACGGCTTTCCCAACGGGGTGCTCAACAACGACGACTTCTTCTACTTCCTGGGGCTGTTCGCGGCGGGATGCTGAGGCGCGGCCCCGCGAGGGCGTGTCGGCAGAAACTCAGTCACCGCGCACCTGGCCGATGATCCGCCGTGCGGCTTTGCGGCGCGTACCGCTGATCCGAACACGGGTGCGGGGTGATTCGCAGCCCCTCGCAACCGCATGGCGGCGTCGATGACCCGGCATACGGCACCAATTTTTGCTCGTGGTGGCACTCGCGGCCCTGCCGGTCGTCAGCGGGATCATCTGTCTCGTGTTGGCCCGGGCCGAGTTTCTGGGAACTCTCCATACCGGCTCCCAAGTGAACTACGCTGGCATCACATGGGACGAGATGTACGAGATCTTGCGGTCGAGCGCGTGGGATCAGGTTTCGTTCTATCAGGACCCGGGGGGTGATCCCATGGACACACCCGGCTGGGACCACCACTATGGGCACGACATGGTGCGCGCTTACCGAACGCTCCTCGCGCTTGAACGCCTCCACTGCCGCGCCGATCGAACCGCCAACAACACTCCGGGATCGGTCGGCTACGGGATCCCTGATGCGCAGGTGACGCAAGCCGATTGGGACTACTTCGTGGATCGGCTTTGGACATTGAGCCGACCCCCGCGAGCGGTCGATCCGGGGATCACTCGCAACCAACCGCCCCCGATCGAGGGCTCGCGCGATCGGCTCCATTGAGATCGCCCCGCTGTCCAGCCCCGCCCTCGCCCGGCCGATGATCCAGAACGCGGCGAACCTGGGCGTACCATGCGCCGTAGGGCGGATTCCCACGTCAACCACGCGCTTCCTGGGGAAGGGACCACTCAGCCATGGCATCCAAACTCGCAGTCATCGCCGGCGGCGGCGGCTTCATCGGGGGGCACCTCGCCCGGTACTTCCTCGAAAAGGGCTTTCGCGTTCGGGTTGCGGACATCAAGCCGCTAAACGAGTGGTACCAAGTCCACAAAGAGTCCGAGAACCACGCCGGGCCGACCAAGGGCGACTGCCGCGATTTTCGGATCTGCCGGACGCTGTGCAAGGGCGCGACCGAGGCGTATCAGTTGGCTGCGGACATGGGCGGCATGGGGTTCATCGAGAACAACAAGGCCTTGTGCATGCTCAGCGTGCTGACCAACACGCACATGATCCTGGCGGCCCAGGAGGCCGGGGTCGAGCGGTTTTTCTACGCGTCGTCCGCTTGTGTCTACAACGCCGACAAGCAGAAGGACCCGAACATCACGGCACTCAAAGAGGCCGACGCCTACCCCGCTCTGCCCGAAGACGGCTACGGGTGGGAGAAGCTGTTCAGCGAGCGCATGTGCCGGCACTTCCGCGAGGACTTTGGCCTCAAGACCCGCGTGGCCCGGTTTCACAACGTGTATGGACCTGAGGGGACGTGGGAGGGCGGGCGCGAGAAGGCCCCGGCCGCCATCTGCCGCAAGGTGATCGCCGCCAAGGTCAGCGGCAAACACGAGATCGAGATCTGGGGCGACGGCACGCAGACCCGCTCGTTCATGTACGTGGATGACTGCACCAAGGGCATCGACAAGATCACGCAGTCAGACATCCTCGAGCCGATCAACCTGGGGTCGAGCGAGCTGGTGAGCATCAATCAGCTTGTGGACATCGCCGAGGGGATTGCGGGCATCAAGCTCCA
The DNA here is from genome assembly GCA_964533405.1 of uncultured Phycisphaeraceae bacterium. Classification (GTDB taxonomy): domain Bacteria; phylum Planctomycetota; class Phycisphaerae; order Phycisphaerales; family UBA1924; genus JACKHA01. The sequence continues at coordinate 6,896 of CAZHKB010000104.1, forward strand.
CCGCCGCTACAAGCTCGACGCCCCGCGTGGCGTGGCGGGCCGGAACTCGGACAACGCCAAGATCAAGCAGTACTTGAGCTGGGAGCCCGACACGCGGCTTCGGGACGGCATGGAGAAGACGTATCGGTGGATCTGGGATGAGTTCACGGCCAAGTACAACGCGGCAACCGCGGGCCAGTCCTCGATCTCGACGTTTACCAAGGGCAGCCACCCGATCCCGGGCGATGGCTACAACCCCGAGAGCCGCCACGCCGACACCTGGAAGCAGGGGATCCCCGCGACGTATGACGGTGGGGTGGGTGGTTCGAGCGAGCCCGCCGCGCGAGCCAGTGCCGCGACCGGCAGTCGCGGGGGCGGTAAAGCCACGCCCGCCGCGAAGAAGGCGGCCAAGCCCGCGAAGAAGGCCGCGGCCAAGCCGGCGCGGAAGGTGTCGGGCAAGAAGGTGGTGAAGGCTGGCGGGAAGAAGAAGGCCGCGGCGCGGCGCTAATCAACCGACCTTTCGAAGAGTTCACTCGACGCGGGCCGCGGGGCGGACCGCGACGGAGGTCTGATCGATTGGCGCAGCCCACCATCCTCATCATCTCCCAGGTCTATGTGCCCGACCCCGCCTCGGTCGGGCAGCACATGCACGATGCCGCGGCTGAGCTCGCTCGGCGCGGCAACCGCGTGGTTGTCTATTGCTCTCGCGCGGGCTACGACGACCCGTCCAAGAAGTACCCGTGGAAGGAGACGAGAGACGGGGTGACCATCCGGCGCCTGCCGCTCTCCTCGTTCGGCAAGTCCTCGATCATGGTCCGTCTGCTTGCACAGACCCTCTTCATGTACCAGGCGAACATGCTCGGGCAGTTCTGCGCCGCCTTCAAGGGCGGGCCGACGAAGTCGGGCCTGAAGGCGATCCTCGTGTCCACCTCGCCGCCGATGGCCTCGATCTCCGGCTGGTGGATCTCGATCCTCCGGCGAACGCCCGTCACGTTCTGGGCGATGGACCTCAACCCGGACCAGATGATCGCGATGGGCAAGATCGGGGAGAAGTCGATCCCGGCCCGGTTCTTCAACTTTCTCAATCGCCGCATCCTCAAGCGGTCGCGGGGCGTGGTCGCGCTGGACCGCTTCATGGCCGAGCGGCTGAATCGCAAGGTGGACGCAGCGGTCGGGCTGCCCACCAAACTCTCCATACAGCCACCGTGGCCGCACGAGGGGCACCTGGAGGTCGTCGCCCACGGCGACAACCCGTTCCGCAAGGCGCACAACCTGGACGGAAAGTTCGTGGTGATGTACTCGGGCAACCACGCACCCTCAAACCCGCTGACGACGCTGCTGGCGGCCGCCGAGCGGCTGAAGGACGACGCACGATTCGTGTTCATGTTCATTGGCGGGGGGCTGCTGAAGAAGGAAGTCGAGGCCGCCATCGCGGCGGGCGCGGCGAACATTCGCTCGCTGCCGTACCAGCCGATGAGCGAGCTGAAGTACTCGCTGAGCGCGGCCAACGTGCATGTGGTGTCGATCGGCAACGATGTGGTGGGCATCGTCCACCCGTGCAAGGTGTACGGGGCGATGGCGGTGGCCCGCCCGATTCTGGTCTTTGGCCCCAAGCCCTCGCATGTCTCGGACCTCATCGACCGCTACGACATTGGGTGGTCGGTTGAACATGGACAGGTGGACGCCGCGGTGGCGGCCATCCAGGACATCGCGTCCACGGGCGAGCGCGACCCTCAGCGGCTGATCGCGATGGGCCAGAGGGCTAAGACCGCGATTGAGACGACGTACTCCAAGGCCGCGCTGTGCGGGCTGTTCTGCGATGTGGTGGAGGGCAAGGTGGTCGGGCCGGCGGGGAGCGTGGATGCGGG
>CAZHKB010000105.1:0-8731 GCA_964533405.1 uncultured Phycisphaeraceae bacterium
GGTGGGAAGCCCGTCCGAGAGCCGATGCTTGGGTGCGGGCTTGGCGGGCTGCGGAGCGGCCCGGGGCTGGTGTTGGTGGCGACGGCGGGGCACACTCCTGCGGCGCTGGAGACATGCCACGCGGCACGGAGGTATCATGGCGGGTCCAGCCGGGAGCCAGGCAGCGCGAGCGGAGGTGACGCAGAGGGCGTCGCCCGCGACCGCCCCGGGTGGGCGGGGCGCCTCCACGGATCGCACGCCGATCGAGCGGTCGCTGGTCGGGCTGCGCCGCCTGGCGCGGACGCTGCTGGCGGTGGATGCGGTGGCGATCGTCGCGCTGGCGCTGCTGGCGGCGGCGGTGGCGATGGGCGTGTTCGACTATGTGTTCCTCGCACCTTTGGGCCTGCGATGGGCGGCGTGGGGCGTGGCGGTGCTGGCGGTCGTGCTGGGGCTGCGCCGTTTGCTCGTGCCCTCGATCAACTTCAGGCCCAGTCTGTCATCGCTCGCGCTGCGGGTGGAGCAATCCGCCCAAGGCGAGAAGGCCGGGCTGCGGGGCGTGCTGGCGTCTGGGCTTGAGTTCGCGCGGGCCGCCAGGCCGCGGGATCCGATGGAGGCCGCGCTGGCCGACCGGGTGACTCAAGAGGCGAGCGAGCGGTTCTCGAGCCGGCTGGTGATGCCGGTGCTCAGGCCTCGGCGTCCGGCGGCGCGGCTTGGCGCGGTGGCGCTCGCGCTGGCGGCAACCGCGGGAGCGTGGGCGATGTGGCCCGGGACGGTTGGAATCGGGGCCGCCCGCGTTCTCGCGCCGTGGAGCGGGGCGACGTGGCCGACGCGGACCGCGCTGGCTGACGCGACCCAAACCGGGGCCCACGACATTGGCCGACCGCTCACGCTCGAGGCGGACCTGACGCGGACGGATCGCGCGGCGGGCCAGACGCGGGTATGGGCGAACTATCGGCTGCGCGTCGATGGGCAGGTGGGCCCGACGCGGCGCGTGGCGATGATGTGGCAGCCGAGCGAGGCGGACGCCGAGACGGCACCGACGACGAGCGATGCACGCGGCGAGCGCTACACCTGGCTGCACGCGGATCTGGCGGGCGAAGCCACCGATCTGAGCGGTGAGGCCCGGGGTTCGGGCGCTTCCGCGAGTTCTGCCGGCGTCGACGCCGACGCGCGCCCCGTCGAGTTCGAGATCGAGTACTGGTTCCAGACCGCCGATGCCCGGACCGACCCAGCCCGCGTGCTGATCGTCGAGCCGCCGATGGTGGTGGGTGCGAGCCTGCACGCCACGCCCCCGCCCTATGTGACGCCGGGGTTGATGAACGAACTGTCGTATGTGATCGGCGAGCACGATTTGGGCCCCGGGACCGATGAGCGGGCCAAGGCCGGGCCGATTCTGGATGGGTCGCTGGTGCGTCTGGCGGTGACGTTTAACAAGCCGCTGGGCGATGCGTATGCAACGCCCGAGGGCGTGCTCGCGGGGTTCGGGCTGCCGCTGACCCCGCACGGCGCGTCGGCGTCGGTCGAGGGACCGACGTACACGATCACCGCGACAGTGGCGGCGGGCGCGAGTGATGCCGGGATTGGTTCCGGACTCCCGATCCCGCAAGGCTCGGAGTCCGACACGAACACCAGCGCGACGATCGCCGCCGCCACCATCGAGATCCCCATCCGTGTCACCGACCGTCACGGCCTGCGCAGCGAGCGCGAGTCCATGTTCCGTCTGGCCCTCGCGACCGATCAGAACCCAACCGCCACCGTCACCGAGCCGGCGGCCGATGAGTCCGTGCTCGCCACGGCCGTGATCGATCTTGAGGGCGAAGGGGTTGACGACGTCGGCATCTCGGGCGTCGCGCTCGAACGCCAGCGGATGGCAACCCCCGCCGACTCCCAGGGCGCGTCCCCCGAGCCGGTCGGGGCGGCCCAAACAATCGTGGAATCCACCACCCTTGAATCCGTCGCGCGCCGCCGGACCGTGGGGGCGGGCCTGGACCTCTCGACCCTTGGCTTGCACGCGGGCGACGAGTTGTGGATCACCGCGCGGGCCCACGACGTGTACTTTTCCGGCGCGGGCCCGCCCGGCGCCGAACCCTTGAGCGCCGTCGGCGACGCGACCGCGCTCCGCCACGCCCCGGCCCGCTCGGCACCCCGCCGCCTTCGAGTTATCAGCGAGACCGAACTTATTGACCAGCTCCGCGCCGACCTCGCGGGCGTGCGCGAGGCCGCCGTTCGCCTGGATGACGCCCAGGCCCGCCTGCTCGCATCGGTGACGGCCAGCGGCCCGACGACCCAGGCGGCCCGCGGGCAGGGTGGTGTCACGGCTTCAATCGAGGATCAGGCCCGCTTCATCGAGCGTCTGGCCGAGCGCATCGAGCGCAATCGCCTGGCCGATGAGTCCTTGAGTTCGCTTGTCGAGGACGTGCGGCGGACGCTCGACACGGCCGCGGGCTCCAGCGGGTCCGCGACGGGCGAGCTGGACGAGGCGGTGCGCGACCAGGAGGGCCGCCCCGAGCCCCGCACGCCGCAGGAGCGGGCCGCCCAGGAACGCGAGGACCAGCAGGCGGGCGAGCAGGTCCGGCGCGAGCAGCAGGCTGTGCGGGATGAGTTGCAGCGACTGGCGGCGATGCTGGATCGCGGGTCCGACGGCTGGCTCGTGCGCCGCGAACTCGAGCGGCTCCTTGAAGAGCAGCAGGCGCTCATGCAGGAGACCGCCAGCGCGGGCGCCCAGACCGCCGGGCGCGAGTCCGAGCAGTTGACCCCCGACGAGCGCACCGAACTCGAGCGCATCGCCCAGCGCCAGTTCGAGCTGGCCCAGCAGGCCCAGGCGACCATCGACGAACTGTCCCAGCGGGCCCGCGACCTGCAAGAGGCCGACCCGGCCCAGTCCTCCGGCATGCGATCCGCCGCCCAGACCGGGCGCGAGCGGCAGGTCAGCAAGAATCTTGAAGAAGCGTCGCAGCAGATCCAGCGGAACAACACGAACACGGCCCAGCAGCAGCAGCAGGAAGCCGTCGACGCCATGCAGGAGATGCTCAGCGACCTCGAAGAGGGCCAGCGCGGGCGCGACCAGACCCTGCAGCGCGTGCTCGCGACGCTCGTCGAATCGCTGGATGCCCTGATCGCCGAGCAGGAGTACGAACTTGGACGACTGGGCGAGGCCCGCGCCCAGGCGGACGCGGCGGCCCGGGCCGAGGGCGGTGTGAATCTGCCGCGTGGCGGCCCGCTCGACGCCTCCATGATCGCCCTGCACACCAACACGCTGGGCGTGGTCGACCTGATCTCGACTGGATATCCGGAACTGACCAGCGTGCAGCGGATGGTGCAGTCGGCGGCGACCGCGCAGGGCGACGCGATCGTCGCCCTGCGCGAGGCGCCGATCGGATACGACGCCGCGACCGAGGGCCAGACCACGAGCCTGACCAGGCTTCGCGAGGCCCGCGCCGAGGCCAAGCGGATGGAGGAGCAGGCGGCCCAGCGCGAGAACGCCCGCAAACGCCGCGAACTCCGCCAGGCGTACCGCGCCATGCTCGAGCAGCAAGTCGGCCTGCGGAGCGATGTCGAGCCGTACGTTGATGTTGAACTGAGCCGGCGCCAGCGGTCGGAGGTGCGGACGCTGGGCGAGTCGCAGGAGGCGCTGCGGGCGGCCATCGACACGCTCAGGCAGGAAACCGCCGAGATGGGCGCGGCGAGCGTGTTCCTGCTGGCGCACGCAAGGCTGGACGGGTTGCTGAGCCGCGCCGCCGGGCCGCTCCGCGAGGGGCGGGCCGAGGGCGCGGTGCTGTCGCGTCAGCAGAGCGCGGTCGAGATCCTGCAATCGCTCGTTGAGGCGCTGGACGACTCGCCGCCGGAGCAGGACCCGTTCGCCCAGAGCGGCGGCGGTGCCGGAGGCGGCGGCGGCGGTGGGGGGGGCCAGGAGCAGCCGGTCATCATGCCGGTGTACGAACTCCGGCTTCTCCGCGGCATGCAGGCCCAGGCGCTGGGACTGACGCGCGATCTCGATGCCGAGGGAGAGGGTAAGCATCCGGAGGACGTGGCCGATCTGGCCACGCTGCAGCGATTGCTCGCCGATGAGGCGACCGCGCTCATCCAGCGGATGCAGCAGCCGCCGGCTGGCGGAACGATGCCGCCGGGGACGGGCCAGGGGCCAGGGGGTGGGACGTGATGTGGACCGCTGTGGTGATCTGGGGAGTGTCGCTCGCGGCTGGCCAGCCGGACGCTGTTGCGCCCGCTCCACCCGCCAATCCGCCCGTCTCAGCGACCGAGCCTCCACGGCGCCGGTTGACGCTCCCCTCCCTCGACGAACTGCTGGGCCTCGATCCCGAGCCGGGCCAGCCCGACGCCGACGTGCCCGTTCTGCCAGTCGATCCCGACCAGGCCGCCCTCGATCGGCAACTCACGCAGGGCGAGATGTCGCAGGCGCTGGAAGAGGCGGTCAACCTGATGGACGAGACGGCCACGCGCCTGGGCGATGCTCAGGACGTTGGCGTCACGACCCAGCGGTTGCAGGAGGACATCCTGGCCCGCCTCGACGCGGTGATCACGTCCGCCGAGGAGCAGAGCAGCTCGAGTTCCTCGTCGTCCTCGTCGTCCTCCTCCCAGCAGCAGCAACAGCAGCAGGCCAACCAGCCGGGCCAGCAGCAGCAGGGGGGCCAGCAGAACTCCGAGGGCGACCCCAATCAGGGCGAGAACACCACCGAGGGCACCCCGCCCGGGCGGAGCGACGGTGCCATGACCGCCCCGGTCGCGCCCGACGGCGGCGTGTGGGGGCGCCTGCCGCCCCGCGTGCGCGACTCGCTCGTGCAGGGCTCCACCGACGTCTTCAGCAGCCTGTATCGCCGGATGACGGAGATGTACTACAAACGGCTGGCCGAGGAGGAGAGGCGATGAGGCAAGCGACGAAGCGGAGGAGCGACGAAGCGACGATGAGCGAGTTCACCACAGAGACACAGAGACCCGGAGGGAATCAGGACCGGGGTGAGGGGGCGGTGATTCCGCTTGCTCCTCACTCCCCGGCTCGGCTCTGCGCCATGGCCTTCCTCTGTGCCTCCGTGTCGCTGTGGTTGATCCCATCCTCGATCGCGTTCCAGCCCGAGCCCGAATTCGGCGCCGAGAACGCCGCCGCCGCCGGCGAGATCACGCCCGAACTCGACGAGTCCATCACCCGCGGCCTGGCCTACCTCGCGTCGCAGCAGGAATCCGACGGCGGGTTCGGCGGTGGTTCCTATGGCAAGAACGTCGCCGTCACCGCTCTGGCCTGCCTCGCCTTCATGGCCGACGGCAACCTGCCAGGGCGTGGCCCTTACGGCGAGCACGTCTCGCGCGGCATCGAGTACATCCTGGCCAACACCGCCCAGAACGGGCTGATCGCCGCCGAGGCCGCCAACGGGCCCATGTACGGGCACGGGTTCGCCACGCTGTTCCTGGGCGAGGTCTACGGGATGACCGCGGGCGGAGCCGACACCCGCCTCTCGGCCCGCGTGTACGAGGCGCTGAGCAAGGCCGTCCGGCTGATCGAGCAGTCGCAGAATCCCGAGGGCGGGTGGCGTTACAACCCCGTGCCCTACGACGCCGACACGTCGGTGACCATCTGCCAGATCATGGCCCTGCGCTCGGCCCGCAACGCCGGGCTGGACGTGCCCAAGTCGACCGTCGATCGCGCCGTGGAATACGTCAGGCGTTGCCAGAACCCCGACGGGGGGTTCCGGTATCAGGCCGACGCGGGCGCGAGCGCGTGGCCCCGATCGGCCGCGGGCATCGCCAGCCTTTATTACGCGGGCGTCTACGAAGACGCGGCCCTCGAACAGGGTCTGGACTACGTGGAGGTCCAGGCCCCTTTCCCGGGCGCGACTCAGGCCCGACCCTCGCACTTCTACTACGGACACTACTACACGGTCCAGGCGATGTACCTGGCCGGCGGCGCGCGATGGGCCGCCTTCTGGCCCAGAATCAGGGAGGAACTGATCCTCTCGCAATCTGTGGACGGGGCGTGGACGGACCCCAGCGTCGGGTCGTCGTACGGCACGGCCATGTCGCTCATCATTCTGCAGATGCCCAAGCGGTATCTGCCGATCTTCCAGAGGTGACCTTCTTGACGTGACCCGCGCGCGAACCCCCACCACCACGAGATTCAATCGAATCGTCCCGTCCCGCGCCCTCGCCCGGAGGGCGCGACGGTAGCCAGGGTCCTATTCCCCTGGAGAGCCCGAACGCAACTCCCGGCCCGGAGGGCCGACCAAGCGATGATGAGAGACCCCTCCACAATGATGACGAACCGGCGACCCACACCACTCCGACCCGACTCCGCGACCTCCGTGTCACACTCCGCCGCCCCCGCCTCCCTCTCCGCGTTGGCCCTCTCTCTCGCGATCTGCTTCCCAGCCCTCGCCCAGCCCGCCGGCACGCCCTTCATCGCCCGTACCCTGCTCGACCACTCGCTCACCTCCCACGCCGTCCTCGTCCACCGGATCGACGGCGCGATGATCACCTACACCGACTCCCGGGGTTTGCTCCGCCGCGAGCCTACGAGCGAGTTCCTCGCCCTGCTCCCCGGCGATGGGCCCACCGGCTGGCAACGCCGCGGCAGCACCGACACGCTCACGCTCGTCGATGGCCAGCGTTTCCCCGGCTCCATCCTGCCATCGCCAGACGCCGACGAGCCCCCCGTGCTGTGGGACGCCCGCTTTGCGCACCTGGCGTTCCCGCTTGAGCGCGTGTCCACACTCACCCGGGCCGGCGTCACGCCTCCCCCCCGCGTCACCACCGGCGACGACGCCGTAGGCCTCTCCAACGGCGACACCATCACCGGGTTCATCCTCGGTCTGGGGGATGTCGTCGTGGTTGAGACGCCGGGCGGCGCGACCGTCGAAGTTTCGTCTGAGCGTTTCGCCTGGGCACGTCTGGCCAACCCGCCCCTCGCCCCCGAGGGCGCGATGCTCTGGCTCTCCGACGGCACCGTTGCGTGCGTCGAAACCTTGCCACAAAACACGCCCGAGTCGCTCGAAGCCCGCCTGCTCCCGCCCGGCCAGAGCCAGGCCTCGCTCTCCGAGGGCGACTCGCCTCGAATCTCCGTGCCGCTCGCGTCCGTGCGAGCCTTCGCGTTCGAGCCGGCCCGCCTGGTCGGCCTGGGCACGCTCCCGCTCGTCGAGACACTCTCCGAACGCCCGTGGCCACCGGCGGTCGAACTCTCCGACGCGATGGACGAGCCGCTCGGCGCCCCCGACATCACGCTGCCCGCACCCATGTCGGCCGCGTGGTCCATCCCCCCGGGCGCCACCCGACTGGCATTCGACGCCACGCTCCCCGAACGCTCCCGCTTGTGGGGCGATGCGGAACTCGTCATCACGCTGCAGCAGGACGGCACGAGGCGCGCGCTGGCCCGTGCCCGCCTGCACGCCGGCGAGCCCACCGCCTCCTTCAACGTTCAACTCGCGTCCCCCGCCGACCCCCGGCGCGAACGCCGCCTCATCATCGAACTCGTCGCCGGCCCCACCGGACCCGCCCACGACACCGCGGTGCTGCACAGGCCTTTGCTGCGCATCGATGGGCGATAGAGCCACCATCCGGCGGGGCTGGAACGCCCGCACCCTCCGCCTCTGATCAACCTCCCCCGCGATCCGGGGGTGAACCCGCACAGACCCGCGCCTCCCGACGGACTGCCCTTTCGGCAGGTGGGCACCCGGCCCGAACGTCGGCTCGCGCTCCGGGAGCCAGGCGAGCGCGCCACACCCCTCCCGCACCCGTCCCACGCCCTCGGCGCAACCGCGTTTTCGGAGCGGGGGGCGGGTTGGCTCGCAACGGTTGACTCTCCTCCCCGAATCAAGGCGGGTCCGACCAACTGGCACGCCCCTCGCAGCCGATACACCGTCGGCGCGCGGGCGCCGACGGCGCAAGTTCGGAGCAGATCACCCGAACTTTCGCCTACGATGTGCGGAATAACTCCTTGAAGGCGCGTGCTCGCCTTCTTCGAGGTCGGGATGATCCAGCCCGGCAATCCGGCGGCACGCCCACGCGGGCCGCCCAACTTGGAGAGAAGCATGTTCGAACGCTTCACCGATCGCGCCCGCAAGGTCATGGCCCTGGCAAACCAAGAGGCCCAGCGCTTCAACCACGAATACATCGGGACCGAGCACATCCTGCTCGGGCTGGTCAAAGAAGGCTCCGGGGTCGGCGCCAACGTCCTCAAGCACCTCGACGTCGACCTGCGCAAGGTCCGCCTTGAGGTCGAGAAACTCGTCAAGGCCGGGCCCGAGATGGTCACGATGGGCAAACTGCCCCAGACCCCCCGCGCCAAGAAGGTCATCGAGTACGCCATCGAAGAGGCCCGCAACCTCAACCACAACTACGTCGGCACCGAGCACCTGCTGCTGGGACTGCTCCGCGAGCACGATGGTGTGGCCGCCCAGGTCCTCATGAACCTTGGGCTCAAGCTCGAGGAGGTCCGCGAGGAAGTCCTCAACCTGCTCGGCGCGGGCCAGGAATCCGAAGAAGTCTCCGGCTCGGGCGGCAACGGCGGCTCGGGCCAGCAGGGCGCCAGCGCGTCCAGCGGTGGATCCGGTTCCGCGGCCGCGGGCGCCAAAGGCAAGAGCAAGACCCCCGCCCTCGACTCCTTCGGGCGCGACCTCACCGAACTGGCCAAGGAAGGCTCGCTCGACCCCGTCATCGGTCGCCAGAACGAGATCGAGCGCCTCGTCCAGGTTCTGTGCCGCCGCACCAAGAACAACCCCGTCCTCCTGGGCGAGGCGGGCGTGGGCAAGAC